>CAZYAX010000217.1:0-3584 GCA_964646195.1 uncultured Faecalibacterium sp.
CTGCATCATGCGGCCGAAGGCGGCCTGAATCTTGACCTCAGTGCGGGTGTCGATGCTGCTGGTGGCCTCGTCCAAAATGAGCATGGGCGGCAGGCAAAGCATGACGCGCGCGATGCACAGCAGCTGCTTTTGGCCCTGGCTGATGTTGCCGCCGTCCTCGGCGATCACGGTGTCGTAGCCGTTTGGCATCCGGCGGATAAAGCTGTGGGCGTGGGCGGCCTTGGCCGCAGCGACGATCTCCTCGTCGGTGGCGTCCGGCTTGCCGTAGGCGATGTTCTCCCGCACGGTGCCGGCGCGCAGCCAGGTCTCCTGTAGCACCATGCCATAGCTGCCGCGCAGGGAGGCGCGGGTCACGCTGCGGATGTCCTCGCCGGCCACGGCAATGCGCCCACCGTCCACGTCGTAAAAGCGCATGAGCAGGTTGATCAGGGTGGTCTTGCCGCAGCCCGTGGGCCCCACGATCGCGATGCGCTGGCCGGGCTTGACGTCCAGCGTAAAGCCCTCGATGAGCGGCCGGTCCGGCAGGTAGCGGAACGAGACGTCCGTCAGCTGCACATGCCCGTCGGGACGCAGCGTGGCCGCGCCGGGCGCTTCGGCCGTCTGATCCTCCGCGTCCAGCAAAGCGAACACCCGCGCGGCGCAGGCCAGCGCGTTTTGCAGCTCGGTGACGACGCCGGAGATCTCGTTAAAAGGCTTGGTGTATTGGTTGGCATAGCTCAAAAAGATGCTCAGCTGGCCCACCGTGATGCCGCCGCGCACCGCGTACAGCGCGCCCACCAGGCCCACGCCCGCATATACGATGTTGTTCACAAACCGGGTGGCGGGGTTGGTCATGCTGGAAAAGAAGATGGCCTTGAGGCTCACGTCCTGCAAGCGGCCGTTGATCTCGTCGAAGGCCTCCAGGCTCTCGGCCTCGTGGCCGAAGGCCTGCACCACCTTCTGGCCCTCGATCATCTCGTTGACAAGGGCGGTCTGCTCGCCGCGCACGGCGCTCTGGCCCTGAAAGTAGCGGTAGCTCTTTTTGGCGATGAATCCCGCCACCACAAAGCTCAGCGGCGTGATGCACACCACCACCAGCGTGATGGGCACGTTCTCCCGCAGCATGAACAGCAGCGTGCCGAAGATGGTCAAAACGCCGGTGAACAACTGGGTAAAGCCCATGAGCAGGCCATCCGCGAAGGTGTCCACGTCCGCGATCATGCGGCTGACGATGTCGCCCGAGGGGTGGCTGTCCAAGTAGGAGAGCGGCAGCGTCTGAAGCTTGTGCATGGCCTCGTTGCGCAGATCGCGCGAGACCGAGAAGGTAATGCGGTTGTTGCACACGCTCAGCACCCACTGGGCCAGCGCGGCCAGCGCCGCCACGATTATGATCGTGCGCACGATGGCCAGCACGCCGGGCAGATCGATTTGGCCGGGGCCAAGCATGAGGTCGATGGCGTCGCCGCACAAAATGGGGATATACAGCTGCGCGGCCACGCTGCCCGCAGCCACCAGCAGACTGCACACCACATAAAAGGTATAGGGGCGAATGTGCCGCAGCACGCGGCGGATGGCCTGCTTGCTCTGCGCAGGGGAGAGCTTTTGCTTTTTGTTTGCCGCCATTACTGCTCACCGCCTTTCTTAAATTGGCTGGCGTAAATTTCCTGGTATACCTCGCAGCTTTGCAGCAATTCGGCATGGGTGCCGCAGCCCACCAGATGGCCATCGTCCAGCACGAGAATCCGGTCGGCGTGCCGGAGACTGGCGGCGCGCTGGCTGACGATGAATACGGTCAGATCGCCCGGCAGCGCGGCCAGCGCCTTGCGCAGCGCCGCGTCGGTGGCGAAGTCCAGCGCGCTGGCGCTGTCGTCCAGGATGAGGATGCGGGGCTGGCCCACCAGCGCGCGGGCGATGGTGAGGCGTTGCTTTTGCCCACCCGAGAGGTTGCGGCCGCCCTGCTCCACGGGCTCGTCCAGCCCCAAGGGCTTGGCGCGTACAAATTCGGCGGCCTGCGCGGTCTCCAACGCGGCCCAAAGTTCGGCGTCGGTGGCGTTCTTGCGGCCCCAGAGCAGGTTGGAGCGGATGGTGCCGCCAAACAGCTGGGCCCGCTGCATCACCATGCCCACCGCGCCGCGCAGCGCCTCGCGCGGGTAGGCGGCCACGGGCCGGCCAAACACCTCCACACTGCCCTCGGTGGCATCGTAGAAGCGAGGGATCAGATGAACCAGGCTGCTCTTGCCGCTGCCCGTACCGCCGATCACGCCGATAGTCTGGCCGCGCTTGGCGGTAAAGGAAATATCGGTGAGGCTGGGCGCGCCCGCGCCGGCATAGGTGAGGGTGACATGGTCGAAGCGCACGGCATCCTCCGCCTTTTCCGGCGGCACGTCCCCGGCCAGCGCGGCGGGGGAGTTGTTCGCGGCGGGCTGCGGCCCATCGTCTGTGAGCGCGGCGGGGAACTCCATACCCGGCTTTGTATCCAGCACGGCCTGCACGCGGCCCGCGCAGGCCAGCGCCTTGCTTACCTGCACGATGAGGTTGGCCAGCTTGACCAGCTCGATGAGGATCTGGTTCATATAGTTCACCAGCGCGATCACGTCGCCCTGCGCAAGGCCCCCCACGTTGACCTGGAGCGCGCCCACATACAACAGCGCCACGATGGCCAGGTTGATGATGACGTAGGTGACGGGGTTCATCAGGGCGGAGAGGTGGCCCACATGCAGCTGCATGGCGGTGAGCAGGGCGTTGGCGTCCTCAAAGCGGTTCACCTCGTCCTGCTCCTTGCCGAAGGCGCGCACCACCCGCACGCCGGTGAGGTTCTCGCGGGTGAGGCCCAGCACCCGGTCCAGCCGGGCCTGCACCGTGCGGTACAGTGGCCCCGTGACCACCATGATGCCGAACACCACCACCGACAAAAGCGGGATGGCCACTACAAAAATAAGCGCGGCGCGCACGTTGACCGTGAACGCCATGATCATGGCGCCAAACACCACGAACGGGCTGCGCAGGAACAGCCGCAAAAACAGGTTGAGCCCGCTCTGCACCTGATTGACGTCGCTGGTCATGCGGGTGACCAGGGTGCTGGTGCCGAGGGTATCCATCTCGGCAAAGCCCAGCGATTGGATATGCGCAAACAGCGCGTGCCGCAGCGCGGTGGAGTAACCCACCGCCGCCTTGGCCGAAAAATACTGCGCGGTGACGCTGCACGCCAGGCCCACGGCGGCCAGCAGCAGCAAAATGCCGCAGCGCGTGAGGATATAGCGGGTGTCGCGGGCGGCGATGCCCACGTTGACGATGTCCGCCATGACCAGAGGCACAAACAGGTCGAAGGTGGCCTCCAGCATTTTGAACAGCGGGGCGATCACGCTTTCTTTTTTGTACCCGTCCAAAAATCGGAGCATTTGTTTCAAGGCATAAAAACTCCCTTCCTGAGCTTGGGAACCGCTGAATCGCTCGCGGCTGACGCCTCGCTCGCCGGCCTGCACACCGGATCGGATCGGAGGCTCCCTTGTTTCACGTCCTATATTATACAGCGGATGGGAGGGGAAAGCCAGAGTGATTTGTGGAAAAATGAAAGCGGGGGCGAGATTGTGGGCGAAAACACTTTC
>CAZYAX010000218.1:0-3569 GCA_964646195.1 uncultured Faecalibacterium sp.
CGATGGCGGTCTTGCCCACGCCGGCCTCGCCGATAAGGCAGGGGTTATTCTTCTGGCGGCGGCTCAGGATCTGGATGGTGCGGTAGATCTCCCGGTCGCGCCCGATGATGTTGTCCAGCCTTCCCTCCCGCGCCTTGGCGGTGAGGTTTTCGCAGTAGCGATCCAGGAATTTGCGGCTCACCTGCTTGTGCTTGCCGTCGGCCTTCTTTTCCCGGTTGGCGGGGGTGCCGCCGCCTTGGGCCGTCCCGCCGCCAATCCCCATCGGGAAGGTGGCATTGCCGCCGGGCAGAAAGCCGTCCGCCTCGTCGCCGTCGCCGGATGAATCGGAGGAATCGTCCTGCTGCATCCGCATCAGCGCCGAGAAGGGGTTGCCGTCCTCGCCGCCCATCTCCTCCATGAAATTCTCCATCCGGTCGGACATATTCTCCACGTCCTTGTCGGTCATGCCGAACTGCTTCATCAGGTCGTCCACTGGCTTGATGTGCAGCTCCCGTGCGCACACCAGGCACAGGCCCTCCTGCTTCATCTGGCCGCCCTCCATCCGCTGGATAAAAACAACAGCAGGGCGCTTATTACATCTTACACAAACCATAGGTTCCTCCTATTTATAAAGAACAAAATCCCCGACAGCCCCTGCGGCCCGGCGCGTGCCTGGCCAGGCTGCGGCTGCCTTATCCCCTCTCATAAAAAGGGGTTGAGCGTATTGAACAGCTGATAAAATACGCTGCTGCCCAGCGTGGCCTCGTTCAGCCAGGGCAGGCCTCCGCCGGTGATCACGATCACGGCCCAGACGATGCACATACCGAAAAACAGATCCACGAGCCCGGCCAGAAAGCCCAGCCCCCAGCCGAGGCCGCGGTTCACTGCGCCCAGCACGGGCAGCTTATTCACGAGGCCCAGCACCGTGACCAACATGCTGATCCCCATGCGGCACAGCGCGAACGCCACAAAAAACAGCACGATGGAGATCACCGGCGTGAGCAGCGGCTCGATCACGTTTTGCACGATGGAATCGGCCAGCACCACGGCGTTGTTGGACAGCGCCGCCGAGATAGACCGCTCGAACGCCTCCACGATGGAGGTGCGGAAGCTCTCGGGCAGAAAGCCCGCGTATTTCTCGGCGATGCCGCTCAGATCGACCGCACCGTCGGTGGCCAGGGTCTCGGCGATGCGCTGCCGGAAGCCCACGGCCAGGAAGTCGTTGAACAACAGCGGCGATGCCCACACGGCAAAGGCCCGCGCGCCCAATATGCTGAACAGGCTGCCCAGCAGCTGCACCAGCGTGGCCAGCAGGCCCTTGCGGGCATAGCGCACCGCCAGCACAAGCCATACTACGAGACAAATAATATCAAAAACAAATGACGGATTCGTGAACAGAGTGTCTCCATTCATAATTAAAGCCCTTTCCAACGCTTATCCTGCCCCCTTGGCCGGTCAATTATCACCGTCTGCGCCGTCCTGCTCCGGCACCGGCGGTGTGAGCTGCTGCACGGTATTGCTGGCAAAGAGCAGCAGGCGTTTGCCGGCAAGCAGCTTCTGCGGCCGGGTCTCCTGCGGCTGAGTCCACTGGTATTCGCCCGAGACCGCAAAGCAGGACACGCCGCTATCGCCCAGCAGATAAAACTCATCCCCTGCCCGCACGATCTGCTCGGCGGCGGGCACACCGCCGCTGAACTGCACGCTCAGGCGCTTATCCAGCACAAGTGCCTCGCACGTCTGCCCGGACCGGAACAGCACAGCCACGCCGTCCTCCCCGGCGGAAAGGCTGGACAGCGTTTTATCCGGGAAGTCGTAGCGCAGCTTTTCCCCGCCGGAGGCGGCATAGATGGCGGCGTGGTCGTCAAACACGGCCAGCACCTCGTTGGGGGTGATCCACCCCACCCACTGGGGCATACTGCCCTCTGCGGCGCCCAAAAACACCTCGTTATCCTTCCGGGTATCCAGCACATACAGGTTGGTCAGCGCCTGCCCGCCCGACGCGGTAAGCGCAGCCACGGCCAAGCGCTTGCCGTCCCCGGCAAAGGCCATACGCACCGGCGTGCCCTCGGTGGAGGTCATTCCCCACTGAAGCTGTTCCTCCATCAAGGCGGAGTAGATGGTGAGCGTCGCCACGCGGCGCACGTCCTCGGTGACGACGGCGACCTGGCCGCCGTCCCCCACCGCGCACAGGAAGATATTATTTTCCATGGTCTTGACGTACAGGTTCTGCGTCCGGCTCTCCACCCGCAGCTCATTGCCGGAACGGTTATACAAAACAAAGCGGTTCTTGCCTGCGGCGATGGCGGGGCGGGCGTAGCCGGTCTGGATGGAGTTGAGCTTATTGCCGGACCCGGCGTACACAACGCAGCCCTCCTCACCCAGCGCCACGAACCCGCCGGACAACTCCTCCACCTGATACAGCGTGAACAGGCCGGTCTGCTGCGGGTAGCCCTGCGCGGGCATCAACGCGATACGGGCCGAGTCCACGGCATCCTGCACGAGGACGATGGACGTGCCCACTGCGCCCGTAACATACGCCACCAGCGCCGCCAGCACCGCCACCGCGGCCACTGTGCGCCGCACGCGCCGCGCACGAACGCGCTGCCGCGCCTTTTCCAGGTATTCTACCCGCCCCTCGGACAGCTCCTCCTCCATGCCGCCCCGCCGGTCTCGCTTTTTCATAGGTACTTTCCCCCTTTTTCCAGCCTTTTTTGAAAAAAGGCTGGGCGAAAAAACTTTTGATATGCCAGCGCGTCCCGCGCCGGCGTATAAGAAGTTCTTTGCGGAGCTTTCTTTCAAGAAAGCGACAAAAAATCTCATTCGTAACTCACATGATGTAAAAACAGCCCCTGCGCCGCTAAGGTCGGCCCGGCCTTGGCACGGTCGCGGCTGGCGAGGATGGCGGGGATGTCCTCCGGGGCCATGCGCCCCGCGCCCACCTCGCACAGCGTTCCGGCCAGGATGCGTACCATGTTGTAGAGGTACCCGTCCGCCGTGACGGTGATCTCGATGCCGTCGCCGCTGCGCCGCACCGTACACTCCGTGATCGTGCGCACCGTATCGCCGTGCTCTGCCGCCGCGCTGCCCGCCGCGCACAGCGCAAGAAAATCATGCGTGCCTACAAACTTTTGCGCTGCCGCCGCCATGCGCGCCTCGTCCAGGCGCTTCGGGATACGGCAGTGGTACTTTGCGTCAAAGGGCGAGTCGATGGCGCTGTTGTGGATGCGGTAAATGTAGGTTTTGGTGTGGGCTGCGTACCGCGCGTGAAAATCCTCCGGCACGATGCGCGCCTCTAATACCCGGATATCCGGCGGCAGGTGCGTGTTGAGCGCCAGCGGCAGCTTGCGGGGCGGGATGTGCGTGTCCGCGTGGAAATTCAGCGCAAAGCCCAAGGCATGTACCCCCGCGTCGGTGCGGCTGCATCCCTTGATGTCCGGCCGTGCGCCCAGCACCGCCTCCAGCGCGTCCTGCACTGTGGCCGCAATGCTGCGCCCGTTGGCCTGCACCTGGAACCCGCAGTAATTCGTGCCGTCGTAGGCAAGCGTCAGCAAAAAATTCATAGATGCCTCCCGTTTTAGGGAAGCTCTGAA
>CAZYAX010000219.1:0-3568 GCA_964646195.1 uncultured Faecalibacterium sp.
CATTTCCCCGGAAACGGGAAAACCGCCGACCTTCCGGACGGCGGTTTAACCACGACTGGTTGCGGGGGTGAGATTTGAACTACACGACCTTCGGGTTATGAGCCCGACGAGCTACCAGACTGCTCCACCCCGCGATATCACTCTAGGCGGCCAGCTTCTCGCTGACTGCCCAATTATAATACCACCGCAGCCCTTCGTTGTCAACCCTTTTTTAAAAAATTTACTGGGATTTTTTGCTCTTGCGCTTGCGCCACCATACGCAGCCACCGGCCGCAACGGCGACTGCCAACAACACCACCGGCCAGCTGTAGGCCAGCTGCACGACCATATCCTGCAGGCCCTCCACAAAGGCGGTCCAGCCGTCGCCAAAGGCGCCCGAGAACCGTTCGCCGAAGCTGCGGCGAACCGGGGTGTACTCCTTTACCTCCGAGAGCTCCACCGTTACGGTGCAATAGTCCACCTGGTCATCGTACCACGCCATTTGGCTTTGCCAGCTCTCCAGCTGGTACTGCACGTCCGAAAGCTTGGACTCGATCTCCAACAGGTCGGAAAGGGATTCCGCCTGGGCCTGAAGCTCCTGTAAGCGGGTACGCTGTGCCTCCAGGTTGGCGATGCGCGCGGCCACGTCGATATACTGGGCCGTGATGTCCTCGGCCTGTTCGCTCTTATTGCGCAGGTTGCCTGCGCCCTCGGCGGCGGACAGAAAGCTCTGGTACTGCCCGGCCGGGATGCGCACCGTCAGCGTCACGCTGCGGGCGTCGCTGGAGTAGCTGTATTCATCGCAGGCTTCGATGTAGCCGCCCGCTTCCTGGATCGCAGCCTCCAGCGCGGCGCGGGTCTCGTCGTAGGTCTTGCTCTCGAGGTAGAGGCGGGCCGTGTAGATAATCTTGCGCTCGGTCACGGCGCTTTGGCTGGTAAGAGACGTGCCGCCCTGCCTGTCTTCCGCCATGGCAGCCGGCTCACTGGGGCTGGCAGTGTCCGTCAAGGCTGTCTCCAGATCATACATCTTGGCGGAGGCGGTGTTCCAGCCGTTTTCGGCCGCGCCGGCCGCCATGTCCGCGGAAGAATAGGTGGATGCCTCGGCTGTGCTGCTGCCGCCCATGCTCAAAAAGCTGACACCGTACAGCCCGCCGGAGGCGCCCAGAAGTGCAGCGCCGCACACGCCTGCGCCCAGCGCAAAGCAGGCAGCCCAGCCGGCGGCGCGCTTCCACGGGAAGCGCAGCGGCGGCTTTTTGGGCGGCGGGGCCGTTTCTTCGCCCGCTCCGGCGCTTTGCCCTGCCTGTATGGCAAGTAGCCTTGCTTTCAACTCATCCGATGCATGGAGGCTGTCCACCTCCGCTTTGTACTCAAACCACCTCATCCTCGATCTCCTCCCTCAATATGGTATGTAACTGGCTGCGGGCACGGCGCAGCCAACTGAGCACGGTATTTGCAGGCGCGCCCAGCATACGGCCAATCTCTGCCGCCGTGTACCCTTCATAATAGTGCAGATAGATCGCGTTGCGGTAATTTTCCGGCAGAGAGCGCACGGCGTCCAGTACGCTGCCGTCCTCCTGTTCCGGGGCGGGCACCGTATCGTCCAGCGCGGCATCCTTCTGGTAGGCTGCGCGGGTCAGGTCGTGGCAGCGGTTGATCGTGACCCGCAGCAGCCAGGCCTTTAAATGCTCCTCGCTTTCGAAGGTACCCGGGTGGCGCAGCAGCTTCTCGAATACGTCCTGCACTGCGTCCTCCGCGTCGGTGAAGCAGCTGCAATTGTGCAGGGCCGCCCGGTATACGGTGTCGCTGTACCGTTCCACGGCCAGCGCAAACACTTCATCTCTTTTCAATTGCCCCATGTCTCTCAGCTCCTTTGCCAGTATGCCTCCCACGGGCCGGGCAGCCGCCCTTGTGCGGCCGCCGCATGGTGTCCTTCTGTCTATAAAGACGTTTTAGCCGCGGTGGAAATTGCACCCTTTTTTAAAAAAAGTTCTGCTCTTCCCATGATACCATGGCACGGGCCGAAACAAAAGCCTTTTCCGATGAAATACCAGAGTTTTTGCTCCATTGAGCACCGTGCAGAGAGCCGCTTCCCGACCCGTGCAAGGCCCCGCTGCCGCGCGCCTGTATGCCACGGTGCAAAACGGGCTATACTGACGGCAGGCCGCAAATGTTAATGGATAAAAACTTGCCGCTTTCCCCTTGCAGAAGGCGGCCACTTGTGGTAGGATACAGTTAGTTGAATGAAATTTACTGCGCTCTGAGCAGAAAAACAAAAGGAGGTTTTCCCATGAGCTATCTGGAAATTGAAAAGGTCGTAGGACGTGAGATCCTGGACTCCCGCGGCAACCCTACTGTGGAGGCGGAGATCACGCTGGTGGATGGCACCGTCGCGCGCGGCTGCGCGCCCAGCGGCGCGTCTACCGGCGAGTTTGAGGCGCTGGAGCTGCGCGACGGCGACAAGGGCCGCTACTTGGGCAAGGGAGTGACCAAGGCGGTGGAGAACATCAACACCGTGATCGCACAGGCGATCGTAGGCATGGATGCTTCGGATATCTATGCGGTGGACGCTGCGATGCTGGCCGCCGACGGCACCAAGGACAAGTCCAACCTGGGGGCAAACGCGATCCTGGCGGTGTCCATCGCCGCCGCGCGCGCTGCCGCCGCTTCGCTGGACATCCCCCTGTACCGCTTCCTCGGCGGCGTAAACGGCAACCGCCTGCCCGTCCCCATGATGAACATCCTGAACGGCGGCGCGCACGCCACCAACACCGTGGACACGCAGGAATTCATGATTATGCCCGTGGGCGCGCCCTCCTTTAAGGAAGCGCTGCGCATGTGCGCCGAGGTATTCCACGCGCTGGCCTCCATCCTGAAGGCCAAGGGCCTGGCCACCTCCGTGGGCGACGAGGGCGGCTTCGCGCCCAACCTGTCCAGCGACGAGGAGACCATCGAAACCATTCTGGCCGCCATCGAGAAGGCTGGCTACGTTCCCGGCAAGGACTTCATGCTGGCAATGGACGCCGCTTCCTCCGAGTGGAAGGACAAGGAAAAGGGCAAGGGCCACTACAAGCTGCCCAAGGCCGGCACCGAGTACACCTCCTCTGAGCTGATTGCCCACTGGAAGAGCCTGGTGGAGAAGTACCCCATCATCTCCATCGAGGACGGTCTGGACGAAGAGGACTGGGAAGGCTGGCAGGAGATGACCAAGGAGCTGGGCGGCAAGGTTCAGCTCGTGGGCGACGACCTGTTTGTCACCAACACCGAGCGCCTGGCCAAGGGCATTTCTCTGGGCGCGGGCAACGCCATTTTGATCAAGCTGAACCAGATCGGCTCGGTGTCCGAGACGCTGGAAGCCATCAAGATGGCGCACAAGGCCGGCTACACCGCCGTCACCTCCCATCGCTCCGGCGAGACCGAGGACACCACCATCGCCGACCTGGCCGTTGCGCTGAATACCTGCCAGATCAAGACCGGCGCGCCCAGCCGCACCGAGCGCGTGGCCAAGTACAACCAGCTCCTGCGCATCGAGGAAGCTCTGGGGGCCAGCGCCGTATATCCGGGGATGAGCGCCTTTAATATTAAGCGCTGA
>CAZYAX010000220.1:0-3531 GCA_964646195.1 uncultured Faecalibacterium sp.
GCAACGGAGCGGCTTTGCTGACTGCTGATTATTTTGAATGGGTTGACAAAACTTTTCGATTAGTCGCTGACGTAGGGCATCAGGGCCACATGACGGGCACGCTTGATGGCGATGGTCAGGGCACGCTGATGATACGCGCAGGTACCGGTGACGCGGCGGGGAATAATCTTCGCGCGCTCGGAAACATACTTGCGCAGACGGGGAACGTCCTTGTAATCGATCGTGTCGATGCGGTCAACACAGAAGCTGCAAACCTTCTTGCGGCCACGGCGTATGGGGCGCGCGGGGCGGGAGCCTTCGGTTCTTTCAAAAGCCATTGCTTATTACCTCCTATTAAAATTGGGTTCGATCGGTTTGGATCAGAACGGCAGATCGTCGCTGTCGTCGATCACAGCGAAATCGTCATTGCTGCCGGCAGAGTAGCTGGGGGCAGCCTCCACAGCGGCCGGGCGGGCCGGCTGTGCGTTCTGGTGGGATTGCGTGTTCTGATACGAGGCGGAATTGCCGCCACCGGCATTGCTGGACTTGGGGCCCGCAAAGCTAATGTTGTTGGCAACGATCTCAAAGGCCGTGCGGTTGTTGCCGTTCTTATCCTGATACTGGCGGGTCTGGATGCTGCCTTCGATGGCGATCAGGCTGCCCTTCTGGAAATACTTAGAAACAAACTCGGCCTGCTGGCGCCAAGCCACGATATCGATAAAATCGGTCTGCCGCGGCTCGCCCTGGCGGGCATAGTTGCGGTCGCATGCGATGCGGAAGCTGCATACGCTGATTCCATTCGGGGTGGTGCGGAGCTCGGGGTCGGCCACAAGGCGGCCCATAATTGCAACAACATTCAGCATTTTAGTGACTCCTTGTCTGCGCGGGGATTACTCCTCGTGCGCAATGATGATGGTACGCATAACGCCATCGGTGATTTTGTACACACGATCCAGCTCGGCGGGGAAGTCGGGGTTGCAGGTGAAGTTGATCACAGTGTAAACGCCCTCGTTCTCGTCGTTGATGGGATAAGCAAGACGGCGCTTGCCCCACTCGTCAACAGAATCGATCGTACCGTTTGCCTCGATCAGGGACTTGAACTTGCCAACCAAAGCGGCAGTGGCCTCCTCATCGAGAGCAGCGCTGGTAATCAGCATGGTTTCGTACTTTGCCATTTCTGTAGCACCTCCTTTTGGACATAAGAGCCTTTTAAAAGGCTAAGGGTTCACAAAGCGGCTGCTTTGTGCGGCTGTCATCAGGACAGCAATTTATTATATCAAACCGCACAGAAATTGTCAATTGAAATTTTAGAAAAAATTGTGGGAAGACCGTACAAAAGCAAGCCATGCCGTAAAAAAGACCCCGTTGCACACAGGCAGAGGAGGAGGCTACAAGGAATGCCTGCGCAAAGGCTTTGGCGCAGGAGTTTTTCCGGCAAACAGGTCACAGCGTTTTGCAGAACTCCTTCAGGTAGGCGCGGAACGCCTCGCCGATCTCGGGGTGCTTGAGTGCCATTTCCACCTGCGCCTGCACCACGCAGAGCTTGTTGCCCATATCGTAGTGCTTGCCGGTGAACTCCACGGCGGTCATGCCGCCGTAGTGGCGCGCATATTCGGCCATGGCGTCGGTGAGCTGGATCTCGCCGCCCGCGCCGGGCTTGGTGGCGGCAAGGATATCGTAGATCTCCTTTGTGAGCAGAACGCGTCCCAGGATGGAGTAATTGCTGAATTCCTGGCCCTTTTTGGGCTTCTCGATCATGTCATCCACAAAGAAGTAGTTGTCGTGCAGCGGGGTGGTCTTGAGGCTGCAATACCGGGTCACGTCCTCCCAGGGCACGGCGCTCACGCCGGCAGCCGGGCGGCCAAACTCCTCGTAGGCGCGGATGAGCTGTGCGCACACCGGGTCGTCACCGATGATCACGTCGTCGCCGTACACCACGAGGAAGGGCTCGTCACCGGTAAACGCCTTTGCCATGCTCACCGCGTGGCCCAGGCCGAGGGTCTGCTTCTGGCGTATAAAATAAATGTTGGCGAGGTTTGCAATGCCCAGACATTCCTCCAGCATCTTCTCCTTGCCGGGGGCGGAGAGCTTTTCTTCCAGCTCGGGGCTGCGGTCGAAGTGGTCCTCGATCAGGCCCTGGTTGCGGCCCAGGATGATGAGGATATCCGTGCAGCCGGAGCGGACGGCCTCCTCCACAAGATATTGGATGGCGGGCTTGTCCACAATGGGCAGCATCCCCTTGGGCATGGCCTTGGTGGCGGGCAGGACGCGGGTGCCCAAGCCCGCAGCAGGGATGACGGCCTTTGTAACGCTTGACATGATTGTGTTGACCTCCTCAAATGGGTAAAACCTTGTTTTTGCAAAAGAGCGCCGCTGCGCAAAGAAATTTACAGATAGATCGTGTTCAGAACGGCCTCCAGATCCGGCCCCAGCAGCAGGGAAAAGAGCGAGCCGAACAGCATCAGTCCGACGAACGCGCCGATGACGGCGGCCACGCTGATGCCGCCCTGCGCGCTGAGCACAAAGCTGCGCTTCTCCGGGTCGGGATATGCGGCCTGGATGCGGCGGATGCGTTCCGCTGCGGACTTTTTATAAAAATAGAAGCCGTACATACCGCGGATCACCATCAGGATAAAGCTGGCGATGGAAGCGATCCAGGACAAAACAGTCATGGTGCCGGTGCTCAGTGCCGGCGCCAGCGCGCTGCCAGAAACCTGCATAAGGTTCAGCAGAGTGGGGACGTTGAGCAAAAGCTCCGCCGCCAAAAACAGGAAGGCAGGCTTCCAGGCCTTGCGGTAGAAAAAGTAGAACGGGCCGAACAGCATGGCGCTGAAGCTCACCGAGTGCTTGCGGTGCAGCAGTTCCATCTGCTTGAATACATTGAGATAGGTGCGGCTGGACGGGCCGATGTAGGCGGCCCACTCGGCGGCAGGGATGTCGTCCATCTTCTCGTTGGGGTCGATGGCCGGGCGGTATGCGCCCGCATAGGGGGTGCGGTAAAAGCTTTCATAATCAAACGCCGCCGTGCCGGTGCCCGCAGCGCCGCCCGTGCGGTAGGCCTCGCCGGAAGCGCCGGTGGGGTTTTGCGGCGCAGCGTCCTGCGCTTTAAGGGGCGCGCCGCAGTTTTTGCAGTAGCAGTTGCCGGTGGGGTTAGAGGTGCCGCAGCGGGGGCAGACTACATCCTGCACCGCTTTGTGCGGAGGATCCCACTCAAAGCCCTCGCTGTGTTTTGCGGCATACACGCAGCCCCCGACCGCTTCATAGCAGGCGCGGTGGTAAGGCGCGCCGCAGTCCGGGCAGACGACGATATCGTCCCCGGCGCGAAGCTCCTGATGGCATACGGAGCACTGATAGCCAGTATAATCGTACATAAGTGCCTCCCAATTTGAGTCTTTCCAATATTATACGCTCCCGAAGGAGAAAAGAAAAGCTAAAAATCTACAAAATCCCCGAATGAGGCCGGATTTTTCTTTTACTTTAGCAGAAAAAATGTCGGCAGCGGTTAAAGAACTGTAAATTTATTATGAAACACAGACGGCGCACAAAAAACAG
>CAZYAX010000221.1:0-3526 GCA_964646195.1 uncultured Faecalibacterium sp.
CCGGCAAGATGCGTGCCAAGCCCGAAGGGCGTGATTTGTTCAGAGGTTCCCTAACTTCTTAAAAATACACAATACACGAAAAGAGGTTTTTGATTTATGGCAATGAAAGAATTTCAGGCAGAAAGCAAAAAGCTGATGGACTTGATGATCAACTCCATCTACACCAACAAGGAGATCTTCCTGCGCGAGCTGATCTCCAATGCGTCGGACGCCATCGACAAGCTCTATTTCAAGAGCCTGACCGATACCTCCGTGGGCATGAACAAGGACGATTTCCGCGTGATGCTCACCCTCGACAAGGAGAATCGCATGCTCACCGTCTCGGACAACGGCATCGGCATGACCAAGGACGAGCTGGAGCAAAACCTCGGCACCATCGCCCACTCCGGCAGCCTGGACTTCAAGCGTGAGAATCCGGACGACAACATCGACATCATCGGTCAGTTCGGCGTGGGCTTCTACTCCGCCTTTATGGTGGCGGACAAGGTCACGGTGATCTCCCGTGCCTATGGCAGCGGCGAGGCCTGGCAGTGGGAGTCCAGCGGCGCGGAGGGCTACGAGATGACCCCCGCCGATAAAGACACCGCCGGCACCGATATCATCCTGCACATCAAGCCCAGCACCGACACCGAGGACTATGAGAACTTCCTGTCCGAGTACGGCATCGTGGCCATCGTGAAAAAGTACAGCGACTATGTGCGCTACCCCATCCAGATGTACCGCGAAAAGAGCCGCCAGAAGCCCGAGCCGGAGGAAAAGCCCGAGGACTACAAGCCCGAGTGGGAGACCTACACCGAGCTGGAGACCTTAAACAGCATGATCCCCATCTGGAAAAAGCAGAAGAGCGAAGTGACCGACGAGGAGTACAACAACTTCTATAAAGACAAGTTCAGCGATTACACCGACCCCATCCGCGTGATCGTGAGCCGCACCGAGGGCACCGCCAACTACAATGCGCTGCTGTTCGTGCCTGGCCACCGCCCCTACGACTACTACACCAAGGAATATGAAAAGGGCCTGGCGCTGTACGCCTCCGGCGTGCTGATCATGGAAAAGTGCGGCGACCTGCTGCCCGATTACTTCAGCTTTATGAAGGGCATCGTGGACAGCCAGGATCTGAGCCTGAACATCAGCCGCGAGATGCTGCAAAAGGACAGTCAGCTGCGCCTGATCCACAACGCGCTGGAAAAGAAGATCAAGAGCGAACTGCGCGCCATGCTGCTCAACGACCGCGAGAAGTACGAGACCTTCTGGAAGGAGTTTGGCCGCCAGCTCAAGTTTGGCGCTTACTCCGACTACGGTATGCACGCCGAGCTGCTGCGCGATTTGCTGCTGTTCTATTCCGCCAAGGAGAAGAAGATGGTCACGCTGGAGGAGTACGTCGAAAAGATGCCCGCCGAGCAGAAGTATATCTACTTTGCCGCCGGCGAGTCCACCGACCGTCTGGCCAAGCTGCCCGCCGCCGAGCTGGTGCTGGACAAGGGCTACGACCTGCTGCTGCTCACTGAGGACGTGGATGAGTTCTGCCTCCAGATCATGCGCACCGCTCCCCGCAAGGACGCCGAGGGCAAGGACGGCACCGTCGAGTTCAAGAACGTCAACAGCGGCGACCTGGGCCTGGAATCCGAGGAGGAAAAGAAAGCCGCCGAGGACGCCACCGCCGAGAACAAGACCCTGTTCGACGCCATGAAGGACGCGCTGTCCGGCAAGGTAAAGGATGTCAAAGTCTCCACCCGCCTCAAGGACCACCCGGTGTGCCTGTCCGCCGACGGGCCGCTGTCCATCGAGATGGAAAAGGTGCTGGCCCAGCAGCCCGGCAGCGAGGGTGTCAAGAGCGACAAGGTGCTGGAGCTCAATGCCGACCACCCCGTGTTCGCAGTGCTTAAGGCCGCGCTGGACGCCGGCGACACCGAAAAGGTCAAGACCTACAGCGAGCTGCTGTACGCTCAGGCCCAGCTCATCGAGGGCCTGCCCGTGGATGACCCCGTCGCGTATGCCCAGGCCGTTTGCAACCTGATGAAATAAGGCGTTCTCCCCCGCTTTTATCCTGGCCCGCCGCGCCCGCAAGGTACGGCGGGCCTTTTGCATCCGCATTTCTCCATTGGGACGAAAAAGTGTAAAATATGCCCTTAACAAATCCGCCACGCTCCGGTATAATAGAAGAAATATGGTGTTTTCCGCCGCCTTACGCGGCGTTCCCATAAAAGGAGGAAAAGCTCCCATGAACAATCGAAGGGCCCATCATCTGGCGCACATCCCCACGATGCCGCTGTTTCTTCTGCTGGCGGTCTACCCGCCGGCGGCAATCGTGCTGTTCATTCTGCGCTCCATCGACCGCAAGGCCGAGCGCCGCGAGCAGGAGGAGGATGCCATGCGCTGGCAGACCACATATGGGGCCGCGCCCCGCCCCGGCGAATACGGTTACCGCGCCGCAGCAGCCCGGCCGCAGGCGCAGGCTGCCGCGCAGAAGGATACGCCGGACGAACCAGGCGCGGACAAGCCCTCCGGCGAGCAGGAAAGCGCCCGTGCCCGGCAGGAAAAGATCATCCGCCTGTGCGCCATCGCCGGCGCGATCCTGGCCCTGGTCGGCCTGTCCAATCTGGGCGACGCTCTGGATTTCATCCGCTGGCTGGGGCTGGACCTGGATATCCTGCTGGACGAGTTGCTGCCCGCGCTGGCCCAGCTGGTGGGCGGCAGCGGGATGCTGGCGCTGAGCGCGCACATCCGCCGTACCCGCAAACTGGAAAAGCAGCTGGACCGCGTGGTGGGCGACCGGGACAATATCCCGCTGGATGAGCTGTTCGCCGCCGCCGGCATCGACCCGGGCAAGGGCCGCCCGGTGCTGGAAAACGCCATTGAGCATGGCTATTTTGGTGCGGATGCTTACATCGACAACCGCACTCGGACGCTTATTGTGCGCGGCCCCGCCCCCGCTCCGGCCCAGCCGGAGCCTCCGTCCTCCCCGGAGCCCGGCGGGGAGACCGAGGCCCAGCGGGCGCTGCGCCAGCTGCGGGAGGCCAACGACGCCATCCGCGACCCGGTGATGACTTCTAAGATCACCCGCCTGGAAAACGTAACCGCCCGCATCCTGGAGCTGGCCGAGAACGACCCGGAGAAAAAGCCCCGGCTGCAAAAGTTTACCGAGTATTACCTGCCCACCTCCCTGCGTCTGCTGAACACCTACGCCCAAATGGAGCGCCAGCCCGTGCAGGGGCAGAACATCCTGGAGGCCAAGCGCAGCATCGAGAGCTCGATGGATATGCTGGTGACCGCCTTTGAAAACCAGCTGGACAAGCTGTTCCAGTCCGACGCGCTGGACGTCACCGCCGACATCGCCGCCTTGCAGGGTATGCTGAACATGGACGGCCTGACCGGAGCCGGGGATTTCGGCAAAGATGCAGAATAATTGCCAAGGGATACCACCAATAATTCACTTTAACACCTACAAATATTATGCTTTTGCCTATGGCGCGCTATGTAGTTTTTTAGAGTTTCGCAGCTTAGGCATTGCAAGTTTATATTCTTC
>CAZYAX010000222.1:0-3515 GCA_964646195.1 uncultured Faecalibacterium sp.
CCCGCCCTTGCGCATCCTTTCTCACTTCGGTATAATGATAACAAGAACCCACCCGTTGCAGGCCTCCCAAAGCGCCCTGCAACAGGGATCTATAACGGCCTCCGCGCAAGGGGCCAGCAATTAAGGAGCGTATCAAGTATGAAATTAGGTATCGTCGGCCTGCCGAACGTCGGCAAGTCCACGCTGTTCAACGCCATCACCTCCACGCGCAACGCGGAGGCGGCCAACTACCCCTTCTGCACCATCGAGCCCAACAGCGGCATCGTCGCGGTGCCGGACGCCCGGCTGGATAAGCTGGCCGAGATCTGGCAGACCAATAAAAAGACCCCCGCCATCGTGGAGTTTGTGGATATCGCGGGCCTGGTCAAGGGCGCTTCGCAGGGCGCGGGCCTGGGCAATAAGTTCCTGGGCAATATCCGGGAGTGCGACGCCATCGTGCATGTGGTGCGCTGCTTCGACGACGAAAACATCCTCCATGTGGTGGAGGATGTCACCCGGGCCGAGCCCATCGACCCCATCTCCGATATCGAGGCCATCGACTATGAGCTCATCCTCTCCGACCTGGACGTGGTGGACAACCGCGCGGGCCGCATGGCCAAGGCCGCCAAGAGCGGCAACAACAAGGCCGCCGGGGCGGAGGCCGAATGGCTCCAGGCGCTGGCGCAGCACCTGAGCGAGGGCAAGCCCGCCCGCAGCTTTGGCTGGGACGAGGCCGATAAGGACCAGCAGGCTGTGGCGCGGGAAATGGGCCTGCTGAGCGCAAAGCCCGTGCTGTACGCCTGCAACGTGGGCGAGGACGACCTGATGGACGGCATCGAGAACAACCGCTATGTGCCGCTGGTGGCCGCCCGCGCCGCTGAAGAGGGAGCGAAGGTGATCCCCATCTGCGCCAAGACCGAGGAGGACATCGCGGAGTATTCCCCAGAGGAAAAGAAAGAGTTTCTGGCTGAGATGGGCGTCGCGTCCAGCGGCCTGGACAACCTCATCACCGCCAGCTACGACCTGCTGGGCCTGATCTCTTTCCTCACCGACGGCAAAAAGGAGTGCCGCGCCTGGACCATCCGCAAGGGCACCAAGGCCCCGCAGGCCGCCGGCAAGATCCACAGCGACTTTGAGCGCGGCTTCATCCGCGCCAGCGTCATCGCCTACGGCGACCTGGAGGCCAACGGTTTCGACTACGCCGCCGTCAAGGCCAAGGGCCAGCAGCGCACCGAGGGCAAGGAATATGTGGTGCAGGATGGCGACGTGATCGAGTTTTTGTTTAACGTATAATCGATTGATGTGCAAAAGGAGTTCCTGTATGATTTTTGGAATCATGGGCGCTATGCCCGACGAAGTAGACCAGCTCTGTGCCCGCCTGGCGGACGTACAGGTAGAGGAATATGCCGGCGTGCAGTATCACCGGGGCACGCTGGCCGGCAAGCAGGTGGTAGTGTGTTGCGCCGGCATGGGCAAGGCCAACGCCGCCGCCACCACCCAGGTGCTCATCACAAAATACGGCGCGGACCGCATCATCTTTTCCGGCATTGCGGGCAACATGACCTCTAAGATCGGCATCGGCGACGTGGTAATCGGCCGCACGGTGCTGTACCACGACGCGCAGCTGGACATGATCTGCCAGAACCCGCCCTACCTCAAGGAGTACGCCGGCGACCCGGCCCTGATCGCCGCCGCCGAGGCCGCCTGCGCCGAAGCCGGTGTGCGCTGCCTCACCGGCAAGATCGCCACCGGCGACCTGTTCGTGGGCGACAGCGCCACCAAAGCCGCCATCGAGGCCAGATGCGCGCCGGACTGCGTGGAGATGGAGGGCGCGGCCGTGAGCCAGATCGCCGCCAAAAACGGCGTGCCCTGCGTGATCCTGCGCGCCATGAGCGACAATGCCGACGAGGACGGCCATCAGGTGCTGGTGGTCAAAAAATTCAGCATTGCAGAATACGTCGCCACCGCCACCCGCATCGTGGCGGCCATGGTGCAAAGCCTGTGACGCAGCCGCGTAGATTTTGCACGCCTGCTTGACACTGGCGCGGGAAAGTGCTATCCTATCCGTGTAGTAAACCGTTGAAGCGGAAGTAAAAACGGCCTTGCCCCCACAGAGAGCCTGCGGCGCTGGAAAGCGGGCGGAACGCAGGCCGTTACAATGGGCCGCCGAGGGCGCAGCCAAAGGCGCGGGGCACCGCTGCCGAGTATGCTGCGACGTGCAGAGGCGCGCGTGAAGCGCCCGGGATGTGTTGGCATCCCAAAGGGCACGGCAGCCATGCCGTGAAGCAAGGTGGCACCGCGGATAATTCGTTTTATTCGTCCTTGAGAGGCCGGAGCGCTTTTCCCCGGCACCTCAGGGATTTTTGTTTTTGCTGTAAACCGCCCGTCCGGGCAAGGAGGAAAACACCATGAATGAACAGACCGAACGCAGAAAACGTATCCTTTCGGGCATCCAGCCCACCGGCACCTTTACGCTGGGCAACTACATCGGCGCGGTGCGCAACTGGGCCAAGCTCCAGGACAGCTTCGACTGCCTGTACATGGTGGCCGATCTGCATGCCCTCACCGTGCGCCAGGTGCCCGCCGAGCTGCGTGCCCACACCCGCGAGGCGGCCGCCATGCTGCTGGCCGCGGGCATCGACCCCAAGCAGAGCATCCTGTTTGCGCAGAGCCATGTGCCCGCCCATACCCAGCTCAACTGGATCCTGTGCTGCAACGCCCAGTTCGGCGAGCTGAGCCGCATGACCCAGTTCAAGGATAAGAGCGCCAGGCACCCCGACAACGTGAACGGCGGCCTGTTCACCTACCCCGCGCTGATGGCCGCCGATATCCTGATCTACAACGCCGACCTTGTGCCCGTCGGGCAGGATCAGACCCAGCATCTGGAGCTGGCCCGCAACGTAGCCCAGCGCTTTAACAGCGCCTACAGCCCCACCTTTACGCTGCCGGAGGGCTACATCACCAAGGAGGGCGCCAAAATCATGTCTCTGGCCGACCCTACCCGCAAAATGAGTAAAAGCGACACCAACGTGAATAGTTTTGTTCTGATGACCGATACGAAGGATACCATCTTGCGCAAATTCAAGCGCGCCGTCACCGACTCGGACGGCGTGGTACACTACGACCCTGCGGCAAAGCCAGGCGTCTCCAACCTGATGTGCATTTACAACGTGTTCACCGGCGCGGATATGGACGCCATCGAGCGCGCGTTCGAGGGCCGCGGCTACGGCGACTTCAAGCAGGCGGTGGGCGAGACCGTGGCCGACGCGCTGGCCCCCATCCAGGGCGAATACGCCCGCATCCTGGCCGACAAGGCCTATGTGGACGGCATTCTGCGCGAGGGGGCAGCAAGCGCTGCGCGCATCGCCGACCGCACCGTACAGAAGGTTTACAAGAAAGTTGGCCTGCTTCAGCTGTAAAATCCGGCCTCCGCCACCTGATTTATTAAAATTTTTGCACCAAATGCCAAGCAATATTTGTTTTTTTTGCCAAACAGCTATTGACGAATCGATTTCTTTTTTGTATACTGAATAATA
>CAZYAX010000223.1:0-3487 GCA_964646195.1 uncultured Faecalibacterium sp.
GGCCCTGACCGAGCGGATGGGCGGCCAGATCACTGCGCAGTACAGCGGGCAGACGCTGTATGTGCAGCTGCGGTTCCCTGTGTAGATCCTCCGATTTAACATGCCCATAGCAAAGCGGCCAGGGACCCGAAGATTTGGTTCCTGGCCGCTTGTTTTATGGCGCTTCTGCCTATAAAGCACCGTACATGCCTTGGCATGCATTCCGGTTTTATTCAGCGGCTCCCGGTTTCCTCCACCACCGCGACCCGCTCGATGCCGTACTGCCGCAGCAGGCAGACCGCCGCTGGGCCGATCTCCTCCCCACTCACTACGATGGGGATGGCCGGCGGGCAGGATACGGTGGGCAGCGCGCAGATGCGTCCCAGCGCCTGCCCGGCCGGGATCAGCTCCTGCCGCGCAAACACGGCCTGCCGTATCGTGCAGCGCCGCTTTGCCTGCGCCGCCAGCGCGGCAAAGGCGGCCGCTTCTTCCTCGCTGTTTCCCGTGGCGGCTTCCATGCCGCTTTCTGTCCCAAAACCTGTGCCCACGGGCCGCAGCGCGCATACTGCCGCCTGCAGCCGGTCATAGTCCCGCTGCGGGTTTTCGGGCGTGAACATCAGCACCGCAAAGCGGTGATCGGCGTACTCGCACTCGATCTTTTCTGCACGCAGCCGCTGTGCCAGCGCTTGGCCCGTAAGTCCCAGGGCCGCGCCGTCCAGCACCAGCTTGAGCGGCTCGTCCGCCGGGCGGACCAGCGGGCCATACGCCCCACAGCGGGCCGCCATGGCGTTCAATTCCCCTTTCAGCGCCTCCACGCGCGCGGCGCACGCGGCCAGCCTTGCCGGATAGTCCCCCGCCAGCTGCCGGTTGCACAGGTCCAGCGACTGCAAGATCAAATAGGACGGGCTGGTAGAGCCAAACAGGCACAGCGCGCTGCGCACCGTGGCCTCGTCCTGCACCGGCGCGCTTGGTCCAAGATGGAGGTAAGCCCCGCCCGTCAGCACCGGCAGCGTCTTGTGGCCAGAGTCGCAGCACATCGCCGCGCCCAGCGCGATGGGATGCCCCACCCGCCCGCGGGCAGGCACAAAGGGCAGATAGGCCCCATGGGCGTTGTCCACCAGCAGCGGCACGCCGGACGCCCGGCACACCGCCGCCAGCGCGGCCACGTCCTGCATCCCGCCCAGATAGTCCGGCGAGGTCACATACACCGCAAAGGGCCTGCGCCCCTGCGTCTGCAAGTTGGCCAGCGCCCGGCGCAGCTGCCCTGCCGTGACAGGGCAGCTGCAAAGGCTCTCCTGCCCGGCGGGGCCTTCGGGCCAAAGCCATTCGGCGTCCACGTCCAGCAGCGCGCAGGCATACAGCAGAGCCTTGTGCGCGTTGCGCGCCGCCAGTAACACCGGACGGCCGGGGCCTTTGGGGGCTGCCAGCAGTGCCAGATACAGCATGGCGCGGATGCACTGGGACGAGCCCTCCGTGCCATAAAAAGTGCGCTGTGTGCCGAACAGCCGCGCGGCGTTGGCCTCGCTCTCCGCGATGATGCCCTCGGCCTCATACAGCTCGTCCGCGCCCTGTATCTCGGTGATGTCCCATGGCTCGCAGCCCAGAAAGGGCGTTCCCTTGTGCCCCGGCATATGCAGCCGGGACGTGCCCGACGCCGCATAGCGGCGTACAAAATCCACGATGGGCGTTGTTACGGGCGGCTTTTCGGGGCTCATTCCGCGCAGCCTTCGCCGCCGCTGCACGCCGCGCATTCGGCGCCCAGCTCAATGGGCACCTCGATGCCCTGCGCGGCCAGCTCCTGGCTCTCGGCGACCTTGATCATGATTGCGCATTCGATGCGCTTTTTGAACAGCTCGCAGCCGTATTCATACACGCCCGTGATGGATCCGGTGGCGTGGTAGGCATTGGCCGCGCAGCCGCCGGAGCAGTAGAGTTTGGCCCAGCAGTCCTTGCACTCCGGGCGGGCGTAGGCGTTGCAGTGCTTGAACTCGTCCCGGATCGCGGTGTTGGTCACGCCCTTCCAGATGTCGCCCAGCAGATACTTGGGGTCGCCCACAAACTGGTGGCAGGGGTACAGGTCGCCCCAGGGCGTTACCGCCATGTATTCGGTGCCGGAGCCGCAGCCCGAAATGCGCTTATAGATGCAAGGGCCGCCGGTCAGGTCGATCATGTAATGGTAGAAGGTAAAGCCCCGGCCCTCGCGGTCGCGGCGGATCATCTCCTTGGCCAGGATCTCGTACTGCTCCTTCAGCACCGGCAGATCCTCCGCCGTCAGCGCGCAGGGGTCGTCCGGCTTGGACACCACGGGCTCCATGCTCAGCTCCCGAAAACCCAGATCCGCCATGTGGAAGATGTCGTTGGTAAAATCCACGTTGTTGTGCGTATAGGTGCCGCGGATGTAGTAGCTCTTATCGCCGCGGGCGGCCACAAATTTTTGGAATTTGGGCACAATGGTGGCGTAGCTGCCCCGGCCCGCGTAATCCTTGCGCAGGCGGTCGTGTACCTCGGGCCGGCCGTCCAGGCTCAGCACCACGTTGCTCATCTCCCGGTTGGCAAACTCGATCACGTCGTCGTCGATCAGCATGCCGTTGGTGGTGAGCGTAAAGCGGAAATTCTTGTTGTGGGGCTTTTCCTGCTCGCGGGCGTAGGCCACCAGCTGCTTGACGACCTCCCAGTTCATCAGCGGCTCGCCGCCGAAAAAGTCCACCTCCAGGTTGCGCCGGGTGCCGGAATGTTCGATGAGGAAATCCAGCGCGCGCCTGCCCACCTCAAAGCTCATCAGCGCGCGCTCGCCCTGGTAGCGGCCCTGCGCGGCAAAGCAATACGAGCAGTTCAGGTTGCAGGTGTGGGCCACATGCAGGCAGAGCGCCTTGACCACCGTGTTGCGGTTTTTAAAGTCAAAGGCCAGGTCCGCGTAGGCATCCGGCGCCCAGAGTTTGCCCTCGCGCTCCAGCGCGGCCACATCCTCGATGCATTGCAGCACGTCCTCACGCGTCACATCCGGGCAGGCGGCATACTTTTGCAGCATCGATTGTACGATTTCGTCGGGGCTCTTTTCCTTATACAGCGCGATGATGTCATATGCCACATCGTCCACCACATGCACAGAGCCGCTGCACATATCCAGTACGATGTTATACCCGTTGAGTTTATATTGATGTACCATATTTTCTCCTTTGCACCACAAAAAAATGCCGCCCGGCAAAGGCGGCACACGGTGACAGGCAAATTACTTGTTGCTATTCTCGCACTGCTGGTTAGCCACGCCGCAGGAGGTCTTGCAGGCAGATTGGCAGGAAGTCTGGCACTCGCCGCAGCCGCCGGTCTTGACGCTCTTGGTCAGGTCACGAGTAGCGATCGTCTTGATTCTTTCCATGATTAAAAACCTCTCATACTACATAAAAATTTACTCCCGGAGCGCCGCGCACCGCCGCCCTCCCAAAGCACATTTATTGTGTACTATGATAGCACGAATGCGCTGCCCTGTCAAGATTCTGCACCGCCGTTT
>CAZYAX010000224.1:0-3485 GCA_964646195.1 uncultured Faecalibacterium sp.
CGGCAATCTGCATACCAGATTTATTCAGAGCTTCCCTATATAATATAGTATACCGAAACCGGCGGGCAAATGCAATGAAAACCGGCGCACTAAACACAGCTTGCGCAGAAACGCCCGCACCGGGCTGCCCAAAGCGGCGTCTTAGGAGCTTTTGCAGAGGCTTTTGGCCACAAAGTGCTTTTCATGCGCAGGCCGTAGTTCACAAAGACAGCAGGCCGCCCCCGCTGCCGGATGCAACATCGGGCAGCGGGGGCGGCGCGCACTGGGGAGCCGCCGGATCAATCCGGGCCACGGGCCACGGCCCAAGCCGTATTCGGGGCTCTCCCGTCCTTAACCGCGGTAGGCCGGGTTAAAGGCATAGAAATTTTTGCGGTCCAGCGTATCCTTCACGTTTTCCAGCGCCTCGCCGAAGCGCTGAAAGTGGACGATCTCCCGCTCGCGCAGGAAGCGAATCACATCCTCCACATCTGGGTCGTCCACCAGCTGGAGGATGTTGTCGTAGGTGGTGCGGGCCTTTTGCTCCGCCGCCATATCCTCGTGCAGGTCGGTGATGGGGTCTCCCTTGCAGGCAAACTCGCAGGCGTTAAAGGGCACGCCGCCCGCGGCCTGGGGCCATATGCCCACGCCGTGATCCACAAAGTAGGCGTCGAAGCCCTGCGCCTTGATCTGCTCGGGCGAAAGATGCCGCGTGAGCTGATGCACCAGCGTGGCCACCATTTCCAGGTGGGCCAGCTCCTCGGTGCCGATATCGGTCAGCACACCGGCCACGCCGCGATCCGGCATGGAATAGCGCTGGCTCAGGTAGCGCATGCTTGCGCCCATCTCGCCGTCCGGCCCGCCATACTGGCTGATGATGATCTTGGCCGCGCGGGCGTCCGGGTTCTTGATCTTAATAGGATATTGCAGCCGCTTTTCATAGATCCACATACCTTACCCCTCCATTTCCCAGGGCCAGGGAGTGCTGGTCCAATCCCAGCAGCCGCCCTTGCCGGCGTCCAGCGCGCACACAGGGTCCGGCAGCCCGGCCTGGATCTGCCTGACCTGCCCGGCCGCGGCACGGTAGGCCTTCAGCGCCTCCTGCTGCTGCGGGTGGGTATCCAAAAACAGCCGCAGCTCATCCGCCTCAAAGGCGGCCTGCATCATCTTATACTTTTTCTCGTCCACAGCGGCAGCCCCCTCTCTTCCCGTTTTCCGGCTCCCAGGGCAGGTCCAGCTCTTTAAAAAGCGTACCGCGGCACAGCGCCTTTTCGGGCGCGTACAGCTCTCGGTACTCCTGCATGGGTACGCTGGCGATTGCAAGCTCCTGCATAGCATGTTCTCCTTTCATCGTTCGATTTTCAGGGGATGGTATCTCCCCTTCCCCCACTGTATGCCGCCCAAAACGTAGGCGACACCCTGGAACACGGGCGTTGCAAACTGCCGCGCCGCGTGCTACAATAATATTGTTTACGCTGCGGGAGGCTTTACCCACGGCAATTTCTGGATGAAAGCGAGGCGGCGCACATGCCCCAGGAGGAACACAGCACCCTGACTCCGGATACTCCGGTGCGCTATCTCAAGGGCGTGGGGCCTAAGACATCGCAGAAATTCGAGAAGCTGGGCATCGTGACGCTGGCCGATCTTTTGTGCCATTATCCGCGCCGCTACATCGATTTTTCCCAACCCTACCCCATTGCCGAGGCACCCTACGACACCGAGTGCGTGGTAAAGGCCGAGTTGTACGCCAAGCACGGCGGGCGCTACATTGCAGGCGGGCGGCGCATGGAGCGGGCTACCGCCGGAGACGGCATCTCCACGCTGGAGATCACCTGGTTCAACAACCCTTATGCGGCCCAAAAGCTGGAACCGGGCGTGACCTATTACTTCCAGGGCATCGTCACAGGCGGCATGCTGCGCCGCCAGATGGTGAACCCGCAGGTACGCACCGAGGCGCAGGTGCAGTCCACGCCGATGGTTGCGGTCTATCCCCAGACGGAGGGCCTGGCCAGCAGCACCATCGCCCGCTGCATTCAGCAGCTCTTGCCGCACGCGGAGCTGCTGCCCGAGCCGCTGCCCGCCTGGATGCTGCAAAAGTACCGCCTGCCCGGCAAGGCCGAGGCCGTGCGGCAGATCCACCGCCCTGCCAGCGAGGACGAGGCCTTTGCAGCCCGGCGGCGGCTGATCTACGAGGAGCTTTTGGTCCTTCAGCTGGGCATCGGCCGCATGAAGACCCACGGCTCCGGCGCAGCCGGCGCGCCCATGCGCGCGCCGGATCTTACGCCCTTTTGGCAGGCGCTGCCCTTTGCGCCCACCGGCGCGCAGCGGCGGGCTGTGGACGAGATTATTGCGGATATGGCCGGCGCACATCCCATGCACCGGCTGTTGCAGGGCGATGTGGGCAGCGGCAAAACGCTGGTGGCCGCCGCGGCCATCTGGGCCTGCATCCGCAACGGCTATCAGGCTGCGCTCATGGCACCCACCGAAATCCTGGCGGCCCAGCACGCCGAGGGGTTGAACCACCTGCTCGCGCCGCTTGGCATCCGGGTGGCGCTGCTGACCGGCGGCATGAAGGCGGCGGCCCGGCGCACTACGCTGGCGGCCATCCGGGGCGACGAGGCAGATCTGGTGGTGGGCACCCACGCCATCCTGAGCGAGGGCGTGGAGTTTGCGCGGCTGGGCCTCGCAGTGATCGACGAGCAGCACCGGTTTGGTGTGCGGCAGCGCGGCCTGCTGGCCGAAAAGGCCCAGAACCCGCATCTTCTGGTGATGAGCGCCACTCCTATCCCCCGCACGCTGGGGCTGCTTTTATACGGCGACCTGGACATTTCCATCTTGGACGAGCTTCCCCCGGGCCGGCGCCCGGTCAAGACCCGGTGCATCACGGGGCAAAAGCGGCAGGACCTCTATGGATTTCTGGACCGGCAGATCGGCGCGGGGCGGCAGGTGTACATCGTCTGCCCGGCCATCGAAGACACGCCGGACGGCGGCCTGAACGCTGCCAAGACCTACTACGAGGATACGGCCAAGGCCCTGCTGCCCAACCGGCGGGTTGGGCTGATGCACGGCAAGCTCAAGCCCAAAGAAAAAGCCTCCGTGATGGAGGACTTCAAGGCCGGGCGGTTAGATGCGCTGGTATCCACCACGGTGATCGAGGTAGGCGTAGACGTGCCCAACGCCACCGTAATGGTAATCGAGAACGCGGAACGGTACGGCCTGAGCGCGCTGCATCAGCTGCGCGGGCGGGTCGGGCGCGGCGCGCAGGAGAGCTGGTGTTTTCTGATCAGCGATCACCCGGGCGAGAACGTCCGCAAGCGGCTGCATTTCCTCTGCACCACATCGGATGGGTTTGCGGTGGCGCAGTACGACCTGGAGACGCGCGGGCCCGGCGATTTCTTCGGCAGCCGGCAGCACGGGTTGCCCGCCCTGCAAATCGCCGATCTGATGAACGACACCCGCACGCTGTACGCCGCGCAAAGCGAGGCGCAGGCCATGCTGGCCGAGGACCC
>CAZYAX010000225.1:0-3480 GCA_964646195.1 uncultured Faecalibacterium sp.
GCCGCTGCGCTTTGCCGCCAGCGGCATTTTTCTGCGCACAAATGCGGCAAGTGTGGTACAATAAGAAAAAACCACAAGGGAGAGCGGCCATGTTAAAACTGGTTTTGGGGGTCTCCGGCAGCGGCAAGACCACCCTGTTGTACGAGCAGCTGCGCGCACGCGCCGAGGCGGGGCAGCGCAGCATCCTGCTGGTACCGGAGCAATTTACCTCCAGCACCGAGGGGCGCATTTACCGGGAGCTGGGGGACCCGTACTCCGGCCTCGTGGAGAGCTTTTCGTTCACGAGCCTGGCCGAGCGCATTTTGCAGCAGGAGGGCGGCGCAGCGGTGCAGACCCTCACCGATGCGGGCCGCGCCGTGCTGGTGCGCCGCGCGCTGGAGGAATTGCAGGACAACGTGCATTACTACTACCGCCACCGCCGCAATGCGGCTTTTTGCCAGATGGCGGCCGAGACCATCGACGAGCTCAAGAGCGCGGGCCTGTCCGGCGAGCAGCTGTATGCGCTGGCTCAGGGCTGCGGCGCGGCGCGGGATAAGCTCACCGAGCTGGCGCTCATCTTTCAGGGGTATGAGGCCCTGCTGGCGCACACCGGCATGGACCCCGCCGACCGCCTGGAGCTGGCGGCCCAGCGGCTGGATGCCGCCGTGAGCTGCGGCACGCTGCCCGGCTTTTTGCAGGGGCGTGCGGTGTTCATCGATGAGTTCGATACCTTTAATGCACCCAAAAAGCG
The DNA here is from genome assembly GCA_964646195.1 of uncultured Faecalibacterium sp. GTDB lineage: Bacteria > Bacillota > Clostridia > Oscillospirales > Ruminococcaceae > Faecalibacterium. The sequence continues at coordinate 731 of CAZYAX010000225.1, forward strand.
CCTCATGGGCGCAATGCTGGCGGCTATGCCTGAAGTGACGGTGGCGCTGTGTGCGGATGGCACACAGATGAATCCCGGCGATCTGGGGGTGTTTTCGGGCGCGAAAAAGGTGGCCGCCGAGCTGTGCAGCCTGGCCCGCCGCAGTGGGGCGGCCGTGGCCAAACCGGTGCACCTGCGCGAGGATGTGCGCCACAAGGATGCGCCGGGCCTTGCCGCTGCGGCCCGCCTCGCTGCCTACGACGAGGCCGATTGGCCCGTCGGCCAAAGCGCGCCGGAGGTGCGGCTGTATGCCGCGCCTGGCCGGGAGGAGGAGGCCCGTGCCGCCGCCGCTGCCATCCGCCGCCTGATGCGGCAGGGCGTGCGCTGCGGCCGCATGGCGGTGGTCTGCCGCGATACCGGCCTGTACCGTGCCGCCGTGCGGTACGAGTTCCGCATGGCGGGCATCCCGCTGTACTGCGACGAGCCCACCACCCCGGAGTTCAGCGCGCCGGCCACGGCGGTCAGGACCCTGTTGAATCTGGCGCGGGGAATGGACTTTACTGAGAATATGACGGCTTTGGCCAAGACCGGCCTGTGTGCACTGAGCGAGGCGCAGGTCTGCGCGCTGGAAAACTACGCCTATACCTGGTCGCCCACGGCGGCAGCCTGGCGGCAGCCCTTTGCCAAAAGCCCCAAGGGCTTTGGAGAAGCGGATCGCCTTACCGCAGAGGACGAGCGGAACCAAAAAGATGCCGAGGCAGCCCGCCAAACGCTGATCGTGCCGGTGGAAAAGCTGCGCGCCAAAGCCAAAAGCTGCACGGCGGCCCAGCTGAGCCGTGCGCTGTATACCTGCTTGCAGGAGCTGGGCGCGGAGGAGCAGCAGGCCGCTCAGGTGGAGGCGCTGCGCACGGCCCAGGGCATCCCCGCCGCCGGGGAGGCCGCGCGGGAATGGAACGTGGTAATGGGACTTTTGGATCAGATGGCGCGCCTGCTGGGCGAGCAGACCACCTCTGCGGCCGAGTATGCCGACTTGTTCGGCCTGCTGCTGCGCTCGTCCGACCTGGGGCATATCCCCCAGACGCTGGATGCGGTGATCTTTACCTCTGCGGGCAAAATGCGGCTGGATGCGCCGGACTATGTGTTTGTGCTGGGCCTGGCCGAGGGAGAGTTCCCCCGCGCACCGGGGGAGTCCGGCCTGCTTACCCACGCGGACCGGGACGCGCTGATGGCCCAGCAGGTGGATCTGCCGGATTGCTTTGAAAACCGGGCCGTGCGCGAGCAGGTGTGCTTTTACAAGGCGATCGCCGCGCCCGCCAAGGGGCTGTGGCTGAGTTGGCCGGAGGGGCTGGGCCTGGCGCCATGCGCAGCGCTGTGGCCGGTGGTGGAAACGCTGCGCCCCGCCGCGCCCGCGCTGGAGCTGCTGGACATGGCGGCCACGCCGGCTCAGGCGCTGGACTGCCTCGGCGGCGGGTGGCAGCTTTCGGGCAGCGAGGCGGCGTCTCTGGCTGAGGCGCTGCGGGAGCCGGACGGGGAGCAGCCGCCTGCCGGTCTGGCGCTGCTGCACCGCATGGCGGAAAACCCGCCCCGCCGTGTCACCGATCTGGGGGCGATGGAGGCCGTGCTGGGCCGGCAGCTGTATATTTCGCCCAGCCAGCTGGAAAAATACTACACCTGCCGCTATGGCTACTTTATGCAGTATGTGCTGGGCCTGCGCCCGCGCCGCCGGGCGGAGCTGAGCCCCGACCAGAGCGGTACCCTGATGCACTGGGTGCTGCAAATGGCGCTGGACCCGCACCCCGGCCCGGACAATCCCTGCGCCAACTGGATGCCCGCGCCCTTTGCGGAGCTGGATGACGGGCAGCTTGCCGCGCTGGCAGCCATGCTGGTGGAGGAATACGCCCGCCGCTACCTGCCGGAGGATTCCGCCCGCTTCCGCTACCTGCTCTCACGGCTCAAAAAGAGCATGGCGGGCCTTTTATGCTACCTGCGGGATGAGCAGCGCCAGAGCCTGTTCCACCCGGCAGCCTGCGAGCTGAAGATCGGCGGCAGGGAGGCGGGCTGCCTGCCGCCGCAGGTATACCGGCTGTCCAGCGGGCGGACGGTGCAGCTGGTGGGTACGATCGACCGCACCGACGAGTGGGTGGAGGACGACGGCACCCACTGGGTGCGCGTGGTGGACTACAAGACCGGCACCAAAAAGTTCGATCTGCGGGAGGTGTACTGCGGGCTGGACTGCCAGATGCTGCTGTACCTGTTCAGCCTTACGCGGGATGAGAGCGGGCGCTTTACAGGCGCGCAGCCGGCGGGCGTTTTGTACCTGCTGGCCGACCCGGCCCCGGCGGCTGCGAGCCGGGGAGAGGCCGCGCAGGCCGTGGAGTACCAGATCGACGGCCTTGTGCGCGACGAGCAGAAGCTGTTCGACGCCATGGACGCCGGGCAGACGGGAAACTATCTTCCCTTTAACTTCAAGGATGGCCAGCCCAGCCCCTACCAGCGCAAAAAGCGCGCGGACGGCGGCAAGCTGGCACGCATCGAGCGGCACCTGGACGGGCTGGTGGAGGGGATGGGAGAAGCGCTGTACGCCGGCGATATCGCCGCTGCGCCGCTGGTGACGGGGCGCTCGCCCTGCCAGTGGTGCGACTATGGGTTCATCTGCTGCCATGAGGCGGGCGTGGGCGAGCGGGAGCTGGACGCTCCGGCAAACCCCTTTGAGGAGGAAGACCTGGCGGAAAACGAGAAAAAAGAAAAAGGCTGAACCGGCGGCAAATTCT
>CAZYAX010000226.1:0-1658 GCA_964646195.1 uncultured Faecalibacterium sp.
TCCGGGGCCAGCTCGATGGCGGTGGATGTCTCGCCGAAGGTAGAAGCCCAGCAGTCGAAATGGGTCAGCTTTTTCTGCTGTAGCGTGCCGTACTGGAGATAGCGCATCACGGTGTACAGTTCGCTCATGCTGTTTGAGACAGGCGTACCCGTTGCAAACACGATGCCCTTGCCGCCGGTCACTTCGTCCATGTACTGGCACTTCATGAACATATCGCTGGACTTCTGCGCCTCGGAAGTGGACAGGCCTGCCACATTCCGCATTTTGGTATAGAGGAACAGATTCTTGTATGCATGGCTCTCGTCCACAAACAGCCGGTCAACGCCCAGCTGCTCGAAGGTGATCACATCGTCCTTGCGCTCGGTGGACAGCAGCTTTTCCAGCTTTGCCTGCAAGGTCTTGCGGGTCTTTTCCATCTGCTTGATCGTAAAGCTCTCGCCATTGCTATGCTTCAGCTCCACGATGGCTTCCCGGATGTCCTCGATCTGGGTTTGCAGCATCTGTTCCTGCCGCTCCAACGAGATGGGGATCTTCTCAAACTGACTGTGCCCCAGGATGACCGCATCGTAATCGCCGGTAGCGATGCGGGCGCAGAACTTCTTGCGGTTGGCCGTCTCGAAATCCTTCTTGTTGGCCACCAGCAGCTTGGCGCTGGGATACAGCCGCAGGAACTCATTGGCCCATTGCAGGGTCAGGTGATTGGGCACAACAAACATCGACTTCTGACATAACCCCAAACGCTTGGATTCCATGGCGGAGGCCGCCATCTCAAAGGTCTTGCCCGCGCCCACCTCGTGCGCCAGCAGCGTGTTGCCGCCGTACAGCACATGGGCGATAGCCCCCAGCTGGTGCGGCCGCAGCTTGATATCCGGGTTCATGCCGCCGAAGCGGATGTGGCTGCCGTCGTATTCCCGCGGCCGGGTGGAGTTGAACAGCTCGTTGTACGTCTGTACCAGCTTGCCGCGCCGCTGCGGGTCTTTCCAGACCCAGTCCCGGAACGCATCCTTTATGGCCTGCTGCTTCTGCTGGGCCAGCGTGGTCTCTTTCTTGTTCAGCACCCGCTTTTTCTTGCCGTCCAAGTCCTCGACCGTGTCATAGATGCGCACGTCTTTCAGGTTCAGCGTATCCTCCAAAATGCGGTAGGCGCTGGCGGCCTGGGTACCGTAGGTCACATACGCGGCCACGTTGTCGGCCTGGATGCGGCTTTTGCCCTCGATGCGCCATTCTGCCGTGGTGGGGGAATATTTCACCTGCACCGCACGGTTCAGATAATAGGGCAGCGAGAAAGTCTCCCGCATGAACTGCTGGATATAGGCCGGGTCCAGCCAGGTCGCGCCAAGGCGCACGTCGATCTCGGAGGCGTCCAGGTCCTTGGGCTGGGCCTTTTCCAGTGCAGCAACATTCACAGAAAACTGCGGATCATTTTGTGCAGCAAGCCGGGCAATGCGCAGCTTTTCCCGCACGTTGCCGGAGAGGTATTCGTCCGCGGGCTGCCACCCCTGCTCCGGGGTGCCCGGGCCCATGGGGTCTTTGAAGATGACGCCGCGCAGCTCGGTGGTGATGCGCTCATATTTGCCCGGTGTGCCTAAAAGCTGGGCCATATAGGGCAGGTCTACCTTGCCGCGCTCCCCGATGGAAATGGCCAGCGCTTCACTGGG
>CAZYAX010000226.1:1758-3476 GCA_964646195.1 uncultured Faecalibacterium sp.
GTGGGGTCTGCGGGGATGGTCTTGGTGGCGCTGCCATCTTCAAGGGATGCCATAGCTTTTGTTTCTTCGCGCGCGGCCGGAAGATATCTGCCCTCAATATGGGAGACTGCCTCTTTGAGCTGGGCAGAAAGGTCCACGCCCTCGATGGGGGCAACAGTCAGTTCCTCCCGGCCATATTGGGTGTTCTCGGCGCTCAACTCGCCCAGCACCATTTCCGGGTGCTGCACAAAATAATCGTTGAGCGTGAAACCGTCCGGGGTCATACCCAGATGTACCCAGTCCGGCTCGATCTCAATGGGCCGCTCCCGCTTTTGCAGAAAGACGATATCCGAAACCACATCCGTCCCGGCATTGGCGCGGAAGGCATTGTTCGGCAGGCGGATGGCCCCCAGCAGCTCGGCCCGCTGGGCGAGGTACTGGCGCACATCCGGGGATTTGGCGTCCAGCATATACCGGCTGGTGACAAAGGCCACCACGCCGCCCGGCCGCACCTGGTCGAGGGCTTTTGCAAAGAAATAGTTGTGGATGGAAAAGCCCAATTTGTTGTAGGCCTTGTCGTTGACCTTGTAGTTGCCGAACGGGACGTTGCCCACAGCCAGGTCATAGAAATCGCGGCGGTTGGTGGTCTCAAAACCGGCCACCGTGATTTCCGCGTCCGGGTACAGCTTTTGCGCGATGCGCCCGGAGAGGCTGTCCAGCTCCACGCCGTACAAGTTGGAATCCGCCATACTTTCCGGCAAAAGGCCGAAGAAATTGCCGACGCCACAGGAGGGCTCCAGAATATTGCCGGAGGTGAAACCCATTTGCTCTATGGCATTGTAAATGGCGCGGATGACCGTGGGGCTGGTGTAGTGGGCATTGAGTGTGGAGGCGCGGGCGGCGGCATATTCTTCCGGTGTGAGGGCGGCTTGCAGCTCTTTGTAGTCTCTTGCCCAGCCAGTCTTGTCCTGGTCAAAGGCATCTGCCAGGCCGCCCCAGCCCACATACCGGGACAGTGTTTCCTGTTCCTCCGGTGTGGCCGCACGGCCGGAACGTTCCAGCGTTTTCAACAGATAGATCGCATCCATATTGGCCCGGAACTTGGCCTTGGGGCCACCTTCGCCCAGATGCTCGTCTGTGATGCGGAAATTCTGTGCCGCCTGCTGCACCGCAGGCTCAATGCCTTCTGGTATGGGAGCCGGGGCAGGAACGGTCACTTCCGGTGCCTCGGTGCGCAGCTGCTCTACCACGATGTCATACGGCAGGCCATTGTCCCGGCCGGGATAGACCGTGACCTGTTCATTTGTGGCCGGTACGGGAGCTTCTTTCTGTGTCTCCAATGGCCCTTCCGGCTGCTTGAGTGCCTGCGCGATCTCTTCTTCCGATGCCCGGACCAGCTCCTGGAAGTCCAGGCCGGCCAGCTCTTGATCCATGAGCTCCCGCAGCGAGCTGTATTGGCGGGTGTCAAAAAGGACGTCATTCAGGTAGCGTTCGATGCGGAAGTGGACCAGATCGGCATAGGCTTGGACGGGCAGTTCTTCTTCCTCGGTGGTGGAGTACGCGATGGGGATGTGCGCCAGGTCCTGAAGATCTGCCTCGGACTCATATTCCTCCTCGCAAAACTGCCGGATCAACTCCTTGGCTTCTTCCAGCTCGGAGCGCGCCGCGTCCGGTGCGGATATTTCCGGCGCAGGCTCTACTTTGGCACGCTCCACCGCGAGCCAGTCGCGGGCGGCCTG
>CAZYAX010000227.1:0-3475 GCA_964646195.1 uncultured Faecalibacterium sp.
GCAGCCGGCAAGATGCGTGCCAGGCCCGAAGGGCGTGATTTGTTCAGAGGTTCCGTAGTTTTTAGCGCCGGAATCCCCCTGTATTTTCCAGCATGGCGCCAGCCTTCTTATACCACTTGCCTGTGAAAGGGATTTGACGGTTTGATGAAAATTATTTGAAGTCAATCATTTTTCATTTTTTTTACACAACTTAAACACAGTCCGGCAAACGGATGTAAAAAAAGCAGGCGCTCCCGCCTGCCTTTTATCACATTTCACTTTATCCGCAAAGCGCCCCTATACCCGTTTTTCGCTGTAAAAATGCCATTTGCTCCATAAGGACCCCTGCATTTTTGCGAGAACCGTCAGGTAGAGCCCGCTGCCGCGTGCCGGCCCTGGCAGCCCAAAAGGCGCGGGCCGTTATAATTTGCGCATGAGCACATAGCGGTCGTAGCCGCCGTACATCTCCCGCCGGCAGGCGATGGTAAAGCCGCTTGCCAGCGCGTTGCGCAGGCTGTACGCATTGTCCGGGCTTACGGTGGCCCCGATGCCCACGATCTCCGGCCGCAGCCATTGCAGTGCGGCCTGCACCAGCCGGCGCTGCAAGCCGTTGCCGCGCCAGTCCGGCTGCACCACTACGCTGTCGGCGTTGGCCCACTGCGGCCATTGCTCCCGCGGGACGCCCAGCACACGGGCGTAGTTGCTTTCTTCCATCCCACAATAGCGCAGGATGAAGTACGCCCCCAGACGCTCGCCCTGCCACGCGCCGATGCACAGATCCTGCGCCACATACCGGCCCAGATTTTCCAGCGTATCCGGCACAAACTGCTCCGGATGCGGCATGGCGGCGCGCACCTCATTTTGCAACGTGAACATCGCCCGCTCCTCGCCGGGCACACAGCGCCGCACCTCCACGGCCTGATGCGCGGGGCGCCCGCCTACTTTTTTCAGGATCAGCTCCATCGTATCTCCCCTCCTGCCGGCCTCCCTGCAAAGGGCACGGCAAAAATATTACTTTTTCTGTAGATTCCAGTATAAATCCCGTTTTAAAAAAAGTCAATTTATGCTATACTACCTTCAGTGCATATCTTTATGGATGGGAGGGGGATTCTTTGAAAGAGACCTTAACCGAAGGCCCCGGCCGCCTGGGCGGCACCGTGATCAGCGACCGCATTGTGAAGCTGCTGCTGGACGAGCTGCGCACCGGCCGTTATGCCGGCGCATCCCGCCTGCCGGCGGAGGTGGAGCTGGCTGCCGAGATGGGCGTGAGCCGCACGGTGATCCGGGACGCGCTGAGCGAGATGGAGCGCGACGGCTACATCGAGCGGGTGCGCGGCATTGGCACGGTGGTCAACCGGGCTGTGCTCAACCTGCGCAGCCGGCTGGATCAAAAGCTGGAGTATTATCCGTTGATCCGCAGCTTCGGCAGCTTCCCGCACGCGGACGGCATCCAGATCTCGCCCATGCGGGCAAGCGGCGACCTGGCCAAAAGCCTGGAGATCCAGCCCGGCGACGAGGTGATCTGCATTAAAAAGCGGGTGCTGGCGGATACCGCACCGGTCATCTACTCCATCAACTACCTGCCCCGCGCCCTGTTTGGCACGCGCGACTATACCCGCATCGATCTGTCCCCCTCCATCTTTGATGTGCTGGAACAGGAATGCCATCAGCAGATCTCGTCCAACGTGGCACATCTCAAGGCCAGCTGCGGCAACGAATCCATCCGTGCGGCCATGCGCCTGGCCCCCGGCGAGGCCATGCTGCTGCTGGACGAGGTGTGCTACAACCGCCTGTGCAAGCCCATTATCCGCTCGCTGAGCTACTATACCAACTTCTTCGATTTTTCGATCCTGCGCAAGCTCCTTTGACGGAGACCGCAAAACGGAGGGATTTTATATGCGCCATTTGATCGACCCGCTGGATTTCACCCAGGAAGAAATTTCCGCCCTGCTGGACCTGGCGGACCGCATCTGCGAGGATCCGGAGGCCTACCAGAACGTTGCCGCGCACAAAAAGCTGGCGACGCTCTTTTATGAGCCTTCCACCCGCACCCGCCTTTCCTTTGAGGCCGCCATGCTCAACCTGGGCGGGCACTGCCTGGGCTTCCCCAGTGAAAACGTGTCCAGCGCTGCCAAGGGCGAAAGCGTGGCCGATACCATCCGCGTAGTGTCCTGCTATGCGGACATTGCCGCCATACGCCATCCTAAGGAGGGCGCACCGCTGCGGGCCAGCCGCTATTCCCGCATCCCGGTGATCAACGCGGGCGACGGTGGCCACCAGCACCCCACCCAGACCCTCACCGACCTGATGACCATCCGCCGCCGGCAGGGCCGGCTGGACGATTTGACCATCGGCCTGTGCGGCGATTTGAAATTTGGCCGCACGGTGCACTCCCTCATCAAGACAATGGCGCGCTGCAAGAGCATCCGCTTTGTGCTCATCAGCCCGGAGGAACTGCGCGTGCCGGATTACATCATCAAGGACGTACTGGAGGCCAACCACATCCCCTACAAGGAGACGTGCAGCCTGGAGTTCTCCATGCCGGAGCTGGACATCCTGTACATGACCCGCGTGCAGCGGGAGCGCTTCTTCAACGAGGAGGACTACATCCGGCTGAAAAACAGCTACATCCTCACGCGGGAAAAGATGCTGCTGGCCAAGCCCTCCATGGCGGTGCTGCACCCTTTGCCCCGCGTGAACGAGATTGCTCTGGACGTGGACGATGACCCCCGCGCCGCCTACTTTGAGCAGGCACAGAACGGCGTATACGTGCGCATGGCGCTGATCATGACGCTGCTGGGCCTCAAGGATCCAAAGGAGGGAAAGTAATATGCTGAACATCGACGAGATCCAAAACGGCATCGTCATCGACCACATCAAGGCGGGCACTGCCATCGGCCTAATGGGGCTGCTGGGCATCAAGGGCAACCGCACTGCCAGCGTGGCGCTCATCCAGAATGCGCGCTCCTTCAAATCTCCCAACGGCCGCAAGGACATCATCAAGGTGGAGGGCGACTCCTCCTGGCTGAACCTGGACGTGCTGGCCTATCTGGACCCGGACATCACGGTTACCATCATCCAGGACGGCAAGGCCATCCGCAAGGAAAAACCCCAGCCGCCCAAGCGCCTGGTCAACATCGTGCGCTGCCGCAACCCCCGCTGCATCTCCTCCATCGAGGAGGAGTGCGATCAGATTTTTGAGCTGAGCAGCAACGGCAAATACCGCTGCATCTACTGCGAGCAGGAGCTCCAGGTCAAGCCGGAGTGATGTTTGCCCCACAGCCGTGCGGCTGTGCCCTGCCCGTGGCGGCGCCCGCCGGATGAACTGCCGGGGCAGCCACCGATCTTGCCATAAAACGCCACATCATCGCACGTTGCCGGAAAGCCCTTTCCGGCAATTTTTATTTGCTTCTCTCATAAAGTAAAGCAGGCTATTTTGTAATTTTAGGAAGCTCTGAATAAATCTGGTATGCAGATTGCCGAGCGAGCCGTGCCG
>CAZYAX010000228.1:0-3459 GCA_964646195.1 uncultured Faecalibacterium sp.
GGGATCGGATGTTTTTGTATTCCCATAAACGGCCATCTTTCTTTACATCATAAACTGTACCACGCAGAACGCGGCGTAAATGGCCAGCAGCACGATACCCTGCGCGCGGGACATCTTGCCCCGCACCAGCGCGGGCACGGTGAGCAGCAGCATCACCGCGAACATCACAGGCAGATCCATCACCAGCGAGGCGTTGATACCCGCGATCGTGGAATTCTGCGGGATGGTAAAGGGCGCCAGCGAGATGGACATACCGGACACCAGCACCAGGTTGAACAGGTTCGCGCCCACGACGTTGCCCAGCGAAAGCGCGCTGTGGCCCTTGAGCAGCGAGGTGACGGCCGTGACCAGCTCGGGCAGCGAGGTGCCCAGCGCCACAAACGTGAGCCCGATCACCGACTCCGGCACGCCCAGCGCCTGCGCGATCAGGGTTCCATTGTCCACCAGCAGGTTTGCCCCCAGCGCGATCAGCGCTGCGCCTACGGCCAGCAGCAAAAGATCCTTCGCCATGGTGGTCTCGGCGGCGGCCTCCTCCGCGCCCTCAGCCGGTGCGGGGGAATTTTTCATCTGCAATACCGTGATGACCATGTAGGCCACGAACATCGCCAGCAGCAGCAGGCCGATGGGGCGGCTGAAATAGCCGGTGGAGTAGGCCGTGATGGCGTAGACCGCCGCCGCGCCGAAGAAGAAGGCCACCGGCGTGCGCAGCGCCTTGGGGTCCACCTTGCCCGGCCGCACGGCGATGGTCAGCGCCGCGATCAAGGACGCGTTGCAGATGACCGAGCCGATGGCGTTGCCGTAGGCGATCTCGCCGTGGCCGCTCAGGGCCGAGGTGGTGGATACCATCACCTCCGGCAGCGTCGTGCCGATGGAAACCACCGTTGCGCCGATGAGCAGCTCCGGCACCTTGAAGCGGCGTGCAATGCCTGTGGCTCCGTCCACAAACCAATCGCCGCCCTTGATCAGGCACAACAGGCCAACAACAAACAAAAGAACCGGTATGAGCATCTTATTCTTTCCTCCAAAATTCTTGTGATGTAAGCGACCTCTAAGCAAACCGCTGCCAGTCCCCGGCATATACCCCCGATGGGATCAGCCTCATGGCCCTCCGATCCCGATCCGCTTAAATGCCGCCGGTATTTCCCGACTGTATCCAGTATACCATATCTTTCGGTGCTTGTCTGCGCGATTTATGGGACATTTCGCTCCAGTTGGGATAAAAGTTCCCGCAAAACCGCCTCCGGGCGGGCTGTGTGCCACGGATACCGCTCCCGGAGCGGCGCTGCGGCGCTGTCCATGATGTACGCCCGACCCACAAGGTCCAGCATAGCCACGTCGTTGTAGTTGTCGCCAAAGGCCAGGATCTCCTCCGGCCGGATGTCCAACGCGCGGCACAGCATCTGCACGCCGGTGCCTTTGTTAGCCAGCGTGGTGTCGATCCATTTGGGCCCCGCCACCGCGGCGTTCGCCTGCTGCCAGCGCGGCACAAAGCGCGGCACATAAGGCTCCACGCCCGTATCCACATACATGGACACCTTGGTGATCTCCTCCGGCACCTGCTCGGGCCGTTCGATCAGCCGGTATCGGTTGCCGATAAAGCGGATGCGGTCCACCATGCCCTTGCCGCGGGACATAAGATAAGACATATTCTCGCCCGAAAGCATCACCTCGCCCTCGCCGTCGCTTCGGTTCCAGAAGTCCCAGGCGATCTGCTCAGCTAATGCGCGCGGCATGGGCGTTTTGCCCAGCACCTTGCTCTGGCTGTCGCACACCACTGCGCCGTTTTCGCAGATGTACACGCAGTGCTGTGCCACAGGCGCAAACTGCGCCTGCTGGCTGGTAAACTGCCGCCCGCTGGCCGGGCAAAAACGTATGCCGTGGGCGGCCAGCGCGCGTATCAGGTCAAAAAGCTCGGGCTGCACGCCCTTTTCGCCGTACTGGATCAGCGTGCCGTCCAAATCGCTGCACACCATTTTGATCATAGAATCTCCTCCTTTTACCGCTGCATCGCATTGGGATAGATGCGTTCCATGCGCACATCGTCAAAGCGAGCGTCCAAAAGCCGCTCCACGGCATTGGCCGGGGGCAGCCCGTCGGCACGGGCATCGTAGCGGATCAGCGCCAGAGCCGACACCGCCATATTCACTGCCATAAAAAGGGCCACACAGATCGTAAGCGCGCGGCCGGTCCTCTGGCGGATCCAGCCGATCAGCCTGGAAAGCACCGGATAGCAGTAGCGAATCCAGAGCACGGCGGCAATGCCCCAGAACAGGCAGTACAGCAAATTGATGCGTCCGCCCAGATTGAAGCGCATCTCGCTGTAATCCCAGAAAACCACGCCGAATACCAGCTCGCCCAGCACGCTGCACAGATATTCGTATGCGCCGCCCATGAACATGCCGATGAGAAAAATGTGGCGGTCAGGCTTGTCCTTCCCCTGCCGCAGCATCACCGCGGCCAGCACCAGCGCCATGCCCCACACCACGCTGAACGGCCCCCACACCAGGCTGCTGCGGCTCATCCATACGCCGCTCACGGCCCGGCAATACAGCGTCTCCACGATGTCACCCAGCAGGGAGCCGATCACAAACAGCCATACCAGCTCGGCCAGGCTCCTGCGCTTTTGCTCAAAAAATGCGGTGCGCTCCTCCTCGGTCAGCTCCTTCTGGATGCCCGGATAGGCGCGCGCCAGGCGCTTGTCTACGCTGCGGGCAATGCGCTCGGACAGGCGCAGGGTGCCTTTTTCCAGCTCGGCATTCAGCCGGCTCAGACGGCTGCCGGGCCGGTCCATCTGCATCACCGAGAGCAGCGAGGCCAACTGGTCCAGCACCGCCACCACGCCCACGCTCCAAACCAGGATGTGCCCCACCAGCGCAGGCAGCAGCGCATACAGCCGCAGCAACAGTCCGTTGCCGAACAGCACCGCCAGCGACCCCAGAATCCCCCACAAAAGCGAGTATTGCAGGCAGATGTAGCCGTCAAAATTCCAGCGCTTGCCGGAGTAATCCCACCATTTGCTGCTGTGGAGATGCTCCAGCAGCTTTGCGGTGTTCCACTCAATGGCCGTCGCCAGCAGCGCGCTGCCCACAAACAAAAACACCAGGTTGCCGCGCAGCTCGGTGAGCGCGATGGTGAGCACCACCGCCGCGAACCCGTACACAAAGCAGAACGGGCCGGACGCGAAGCCCCGGTTGGTAAAGGATTTGCCCTTTACCGTTGCGGTCACCGTCTCGGCGATCCAGCCCAGGAACGAATAGGACAGGTACAAAAAGAACAGCATATAACCCGTATATTCCATGATACTTTCCTCCCTTGCCCCATGATTGTACCGGATTTTGCCGTTTAATACAATGGATATTGTGTAAAATTTGTCAGCCGCACTCAAGCAGGCTGTAGTGAACGCCGTGCTCCAGGCCAAGGGCTGAGGAACCTCTGAACAAATCACGCCCTTCGGGCTTG
>CAZYAX010000229.1:0-3430 GCA_964646195.1 uncultured Faecalibacterium sp.
TTCCCGGCTGCCAAAGGTGCCGGGATTTTTTGTAACAACCCACAATTTTCTCGGAAATGCCTGCCATTTTGCAAAAAACACTTGACCTTCCCCCAAGGGGAAGGCATATAATAAGAGTACGGTGGGCGCTTCCGAGGTTTTCCCAGCCGCCTGCTTCACCGCATCCTTTTGAAAAAACGATCAGAGGAGGTTTTTGAGGATGTTCTCTCTTACGTTTGCTTGGCTGCTGGCCACCATCGCCCTGGTCGTGGCTGAAGCGCTCACGTTCAACCTGATCACGGTATGGTTCGCCGTGGGCAGCGCCGCCGCGCTGGTCGTCAGCCTGTTTGTACACAGCTTTCAGATCCAGTTCCTGATCTTTATTGTGGTCAGCCTTCTGTCCCTGCTGGCCTTCCGTCCGCTGGCCGCCAAGCTCAAGCGTCCCCCCACACCCACCAACGGCGACCGCAACCTGGGCCGCATGGCCACCGCGTTGACACAGGTTTCCCCCGACGTTCCCGGCCGTGTGCGCCTGGACGGCGTGGACTGGAACGCCCGCACCGTGGCCGGCACAACGCTTGAGCCGGGGCAGACCTGCCGCGTTGTAGAGATCCAGAGCACTCTGCTGTTTGTTGAGCCGCAGGAGACGGCTGTAAGCTGTTCCTGAGCCCGTCCGCCCACCCATCTGAATAAAAAAGGAGCGTGTCTTTATGGTCCCCTTCATTCTGTTCCTCGTGCTGATTCTGGTGCTGCTGATCATCCTGGTCACCAACATCGTCATCGTGCCGCAGTCCAACATTTATGTGATCGAGCGCTTTGGCGTGTATGCCAGCTCCTGGTCCGCTGGCCTGCACTTCAAGGTTCCCTTTGTGGAGCGCATTGCCAAAAAGGTCAGCCTGAAAGAGCAGGTCTGCGACTTCCCTCCCCAGCCGGTCATCACCCGCGATAACGTCACCATGCAGATCGACACCGTGGTGTTCTTCCAGGTCATGGATGCCAAACTCTACACCTACGGCGTCAACCAGCCCATTGCGGCCATCGAGAGCCTGTCCGCCACCACCCTGCGCAACATCATCGGCGAAATGGAGCTGGATCACACCCTGACCAGCCGCGACACCATCAACTCTAAGATCACCACCATCCTGGACGAAGCCACCGACAAGTGGGGCATCAAGGTCAACCGCGTTGAGGTCAAGAACATCATCCCGCCGCGCGAGATCCAGGACGCCATGGAAAAGCAGATGAAGGCCGAGCGCGAAAAGCGCGCCATCATCCTCAAGGCCGACGGTGAGAAGCAGGCCGCCATCACCGCCGCCGAGGGCGAAAAGCAAGCTGCCATCCTGCGCGCCGACGCCGTGAAGCAGCAGCGCATCCTGGAGGCCGAGGGCGAGGCTCAGGCCATCTTGGCGGTACAGCAAGCCAATGCGGACGCCATCCGCCTGCTGAACGAGGCCACCCCCACCGACAAGGTGCTGGCCTTGCGCAGCCTGGAGGCCCTGGCAAAGGTGGCCGACGGCCGCGCCACCAAGCTCATCATCCCCTCTGATCTCCAGAATCTGGGCGGCGTGGTGCCGGCTGTAAAAGAGCTGCTCACCGACCCCAAAGAATAAGTAATACTTTATCGTTGAATTTTATACGAATTATCGCATAATTTACAAAAGGTTCGTGAATAGGATGGTTCTCTCCATCTTTCACGAACTTTTTTTGTGGTGTTTGTTTCTTGTATCCTTCACAAAAATTCAATAAAATAGGAGTATGTGGTTTTTCTGCCGCATGGAACACACCATAAAAGAAAAGGAGTCAACTATGGAAAAGCTTTTTAAGCTCAAGGCCAACGGCACCGATGTCAAAACCGAAGTCATCGGCGGCGTCACCACCTTTTTCGCAATGGCCTACATTATCTTCGTCAACCCCTCCTACCTGAGCCAGACCGGTATGCCGTACAACGCGGTGCTGCTGGCCACCTGTATCTCCGCTGCAATCGGCTGCTTTATGACAGCCTTCCTCGCAAACCTTCCCTTCGCCATGGCGCCCGGCATGGGCCTGAACGCCTTTTTCACCTACACCATCTGCGGTTCGATGGGTTACACCTGGCAGGAAGGCCTTGCCATCGTATTCCTGTCCGGCGTGCTGTTCCTCATCATCGCGGTCAGCCCGCTGCGCAGCGCCGTGATCGCCAGTCTGCCCAAGGACCTCAAAGCAGCCATCAGCGCCGGCATCGGCCTGTTCATCTGCCTGGTGGGCCTGCTGGGCGCCAACGTAGTCGTCATGTTCGGCAACTGGACCGGCGACGGCGCGGGCGACTACTGTGACCTGGGCAACATCACCTCTGGCCCGGCCCTGGTGTGCATCATTGGAATCCTCATCACGGCCATCCTGTATGTGCTGAACGTGAAGGGCGCCATCTTTCTGGGCATCCTTATCACCACCGTGATCGGCATCCCTCTGGGCGTCACCGTCCTGCCGGAGAGCCTCACCGCCTCCTACAGCATAAACGAGACCCTGTTTGCCATGGATTTTGCCGGCATCTTCAGCAAGGGTATGCTGCCGCTGGTCACCGCTGTGATCAGCTTCCTGATTTGTGACATGTTCGACACCGTCGGCACGCTGGTGGGCACCGCCGGCAACAACGGGATGCTGGATAAGGACGGCAATCTCCCCGGCGGCGACCGCGCCCTGATTGCGGACGCTGTGGGCACCGTGGTCGGCTCCTGCCTGGGTACCTCCACCGTCACCACCTTCGTCGAAAGCTCCACCGGCATTTCCGAGGGCGCGCGCACGGGCCTTGCCAACGTGGTCACAGGCGTGCTGTTCCTGCTGTCCTGTTTCATCGCCCCGGTGGCCGGCATCATCCCCTCCGCCGCCACGGCCCCGGCCCTGGTGGTCGTGGGCGTGCTGATGATGACCTCCGCCGCCCGCATCGACTGGTCCGACTTTGAGGTCTCCTTCCCCTGCTTTATCACCATCGCCATGATGCCCTTCGCCTACTCCATCACCGATGGCATCGCCTTCGGCGTGGTGAGCTGGGTGGTTATCAAGCTGGTCAAGGGCAAGGCGAAGGAGGTCAGCCCCCTGATGTACGTTCTGGCCGTGGTGTTCGCCGCCATGTACATCCTGAGCAACCTGTAATTTTCCGCACTCCTCCCCGAAGGCTGCCGCAAAACCGCTGTGGACGGCAAACCTCATCCGGAACTTTTCCAAGGTAAAAAAACGGTGCCCTCTATGCGCGATTCCTCGCGCGGAGGCACCGTTTTTTTGACCGGTTTTGTAGCCATTTTTGCGCATTGCTTTGCCCAAGAGATTTTATAGCATTTCCTCTCTTCTGCCGGTTGGCGGCCTGCGCAGGCGTTCATGCGTAAGCCACTGATTTTCCCACACGGCCTACGCATGAATGTAATTTTGCACAAAAACATTGGACACGACCGCGGCAATCCCCTTCTATCGCCCACGA
>CAZYAX010000230.1:0-3424 GCA_964646195.1 uncultured Faecalibacterium sp.
AAGGCCGGCATCAAGCCCATTATCGGCTGCGAGGTCTATGTGGCCACCCGCACCCGCTTTGATAAAGTAAACAAGCTGGACGGCAACCACCATCTGATCCTGCTGTGCAAAAACGAGACCGGGTATAAAAACCTCATCAAGCTGGTGTCGGCCGCGTTCCTGGAGGGCTTTTACTCCAAGCCCCGCATCGACAAGCAGCTGCTGGAGCAGCACCATGAGGGCCTGATCTGTATGTCCGCCTGCCTTGCGGGCGAGATCCCGCAGGCAATCCTCGCGGGCGATTACGAGCGCGCCAAGGAGACGGCGCTGTGGTTCAATGATCTGTTCGGGCAGGGAAATTACTACATTGAGCTGCAGGATCACGGCCTGGAAGAGGACCGCATCGTGCTGCCCCAGCTCATCAAGCTGGCCCGCGAGACCGGCATCCCGATGACGGCCACCAACGATGCCCACTATCTGCGCAAGGAGGATGCCAAGATGCAGAGCATCCTGTTGTGCATCCAGACCGGCAAGACCATCCAGGATGCGGACAAGATGGAATTCCAGACCGACGAATTCTATCTCAAGACCACAGATGAAATGTACGAGCTGTTCTCCATGGTGCCGGAGGCCTGTAAGAACACGGTCAAGATTGCGGCTATGTGCAATTTTGATTTTGACTTCGGCCACACCAAGATTCCATATTATAAAGCGCCGGACGGCATGGAGAATCAGGCCTATTTTGAAAAGCTCTGCTGGGAGGGCCTGGAGCGCCGTTATGGGCCCGATGTGCCGGAAGCCAATAAGGAGCGCCTGCGCTATGAGATCAGTGTGATCCGCTCCATGGGCTACACAAACTACTACCTGATCGTGTTCGACTATATCAGCTTTGCCAAGAGCCAGAATATCCCGGTGGGTCCCGGCCGCGGCTCCGGCGCAGGCAGCATCGCGGCCTACTGCGTGGGCATCACCGACATCGATCCCATCCGCTACAACCTCATTTTCGAGCGCTTCCTCAACCCGGAGCGCGTGAGTATGCCGGACTTTGACGTGGACTTCTGTTACGAGCGCCGGCAGGAGGTGATCGACTATGTGAACCGCAAGTACGGCGCGGACCATGTGGCCCAGATCGTCACCTTTGGAACCATGGCCGCCCGCAACGCCATCCGGGATGTAGGCCGCGTGATGGGTATGCCGTACCAGAGTGTGGACGTGGTGGCAAAGCTCGTGCCCATGGAGCTGAAAATGACGCTGCACCGCGCGTTGGAGGTATCCAGTGAGCTCAAGCGCATGTACGATACCGACCCCCAGATCAGGGAGCTGATCGACACCGCCATCAAGGTGGAGGGGATGCCGCGCCATGCGTCCACCCATGCGGCGGGCGTGGTGATCACACCGGAGGCGGTGGACGAATACCTGCCGCTGGCCACCAACGACGGCCTGCCGGTGACCCAGTTCAACATGACCGAGATCGAGGAGCTGGGCCTTTTAAAGATGGACTTTCTGGGCCTGCGCACCCTGACCGTGATCCGCGACGCGGAAAACGCCATCCGGCGCAGGGAGCCGGCTTTCTCCATCGAAAAGCTGGACTACGACGACGCGGCGACCTACGCTATGCTGGGCCAAGGCGAGACCGAGGGCGTGTTCCAGCTGGAATCCTCCGGCATGAAGCAGGTGCTTATCGGCCTGCAGCCGAAGAATCTGGAGGACGTGATCGCTCTGATCAGCCTGTACCGGCCTGGGCCCATGGATTCCATTCCTACCTATCTGCGCAACCGGCACGAACCGGATAAGATCAGCTATAAGACGCCGCAGCTGGCACATATTCTGGACGTGACCAACGGCTGCATCGTTTATCAGGAGCAGGTCATGCAGATCTTCCGGGAGCTGGCGGGCTTTTCGTTCGGGCAGGCGGACAACGTGCGCCGTGCCATGAGCAAGAAAAAGCATGCCGTTATGGAGGCGGAACGCGAGCACTTTGTGCATGGCTGCACCGAGCCCGGCCATGAGTGCCCTGGCTGCGAGGCGAACGGCATCCCCGAAAAGGTGGCCAATGAGATCTATGACGAAATGTCCAGCTTTGCATCCTACGCCTTCAACAAGAGCCACGCCGCCTGCTATGCCTATGTGGCGTACCAGACCGCCTACCTCAAATGCCACTATCCCTGCGAGTTTATGGCGGCGCTGATGACCAGCGTGCTGGACAATACCGATAAGGTCATCGAATATTCCGGCGAATGCAGCCGCCTTGGCATCAAGGTCCTGCCTCCGGATATCAACATCTCGGGCGGCGGCTTTACCTCCAGCGGCGGCACCATCCGGTTCGGGCTGAACGCCGTCAAAAACGTGGGCCGCAGCCTGATCGAAAACGTTGTGGCGGCCCGGGCCGGTCAGCCTTATACCAGCCTGTATGACTTCTGCAAGCGGATGTACGGCAACGAGCTGAACCGCCGGGCAGTCGAAAGCCTCATCAAGGCCGGCGCATTCGACAGCCTTGGCTCCAACCGCCGCAGCCTGGTGGAGGCCACGGACGGAATTTTGAAAAGCGTGGAGAGCGACGCACGGCGCAACCTGGACGGGCAGCTGGACCTGTTTTCGGTGATGGGCAGCGGGGCAGAGCCCGCAGCGGAAAGCTATGAGGTAAAGCCTTTCCCGGAATATGCCAAGGGCGAGCTGCTTCAGATGGAAAAGGAGGTCAGCGGGCTGTATCTGTCCGGCCATCCGCTGGATGCCTACCGGGAGCAATCCGCAAGGTATGCCTCTCATGCCATCAAGGATCTGACCGGCGAGGATGCCCACACGCTGGACAACACCACCGTGCGCATCGTCTGCACCATCGTGAAAAGCCGCATGATGACGACCAAATCCAACAGCCTGATGGCTTTTACCAGCGTGGAGGATCTCACCGGCACGATGGAAATCGTCGTATTCCCGCGGGTGCTGGACACCTACCGCGATGCCATCAAGGAGAACGCCGTGGTAGTGATCGAAGGGCGTCTTTCGGTGCGGGAGGACGAACCGGCCAAGCTGATGGCGGAGCTGATCGTGCCCATCGAGCACTACAACGCCGGCCAGCCCCAGGCCTATAAGCCCGACCCAATAAAGACGGCTGCCAGCCGTTATTATATCCGGTTGCCATCCCGCACCTGCATACAGTACGCCAAGGTAATCAATTTGCTGGAGATTTTCGACGGCGATATCCCGGTGATCCTCTACATCGAGGAAACGCGGCAGAAGCTGGGAGTGCCGCGCCGGCTGTACACCTCCGGGCATCCGCTGTTCCGAAAAGAGCTGGAAAGGCTGGTCGGGGCGGAAAATGTTGCAACAAAATAACAGCTCTGTGAAACATTCTTCAACACAATTCTGTTTTCAAATGCGACAGATTGTGCTATAATTGAAACAGGGCGATAGTTAAGGAACCTCTGAACAAATCACGCCCTTCGGG
>CAZYAX010000231.1:0-3398 GCA_964646195.1 uncultured Faecalibacterium sp.
CGGCAATCTGCATACCAGATTTATTCAGAGCTTCCCTTGGTCTGCCTTGTTGTCTTTGAGCTTTTCGCCAATCAGATCGCCGGACTGTTTATTGACGATGCGGAAACAGTGGCGCTGGCTGCGCCTTTGTACGGATTGGATTTTTGATTACGCTGATTCTGTTCTACAACAAAAAGACTGCATTAAGCCGATAGGCATATTTGCAAATTCTCCGGGCTTTCTTTATGCCGCTCCACCCCGGCAAACAAAATGCGGGCCGGCACAGCATTTGGTCTGTGCCGGCCCGCATCCTTAACCTTGATACAGGCTTATGCGTTTTCCTCCGGCTTATCCTGCGCACGGCTGGCTTCCAGTCTCTGCTTGAAGCGGCCGCTGGCTTTAAAGCCGGGGATCGAGGTGGACTCCAGACGGCTGGAGACCTTGGTCTTAGGGTTGGTGTAGGCCTTGGACTTGCGGGGACGCATCTCGAAACGGCCAAAGCCGGCGATCGTTACTTTTTCGTTTGCACGCAGGCAGTCGGCGATCTGGTCAAACAGTGCATCCATCGTTGTTTCGACCTGCGCTTCGGTATATCCGGTCTTACGCGCAACGGCAGTGATCATCTGGGAACGGGTCATGTATTCTAAAACCTCCTGAAACGTTGAAATTTCTCTCTGAATCAACGTATTTTTTACTTGATGCTGTAAGAGTATAGCATATTCTGACTTTTATTGCAAGGCTCTGCCACACAAAGCAGCAGATTTTTCTTTGCGTTTCACTTTTTCCGGTACAATTTTGCGATATCTACCAGCGCAACATTTTTCAGGCTGTGGTCGCTGCGCAGGCAGTCCACCAGCGCGTTGGCAGTATCCACCGCCGTGATGCACGGGATGCTCAGCTCCACCGCCTTGCGGCGCAGACGCACCGAGTCGCGTCTGGGGTCGCGGCCCTTGGCACTGGTGGAGAACACATAGTCCACCAGGCCGCTTTGCAGCAGATCCACCACATTGGGCGTTTCACCGGACATATTGCGCACCTCGTTGCAGGGTACCATGTGCTTATTGAGCCATGCGCAGGTGCCCGAAGTGCCGTACAGCTTGTAGCCCATACTCTTGAGCTTCCACGCGATGTCCACAAACTCGGGCTTGTCGCTGTCCTTCACGGTAAAGATGCAGCAGCTGGCCGGACCGGGCGTTTTAAAGGTGTACCCTGCCCCGATCAGGCCCTTGAGCAGCGCGTCGTGGTAGTTGGGCGCGATGCCCAGCACCTCGCCGGTGGACTTCATCTCCGGGCCGAACTGGGTGTCCACGCCGTGCAGCTTCTCGAAGCTGAACACCGGCACCTTGACCGCCACATAGGGCGCGTTGGGATGCAGGCCGGTGCCGTAGCCCATGTCCGCCAGCTTTTCACCCAGGCAGCAGCGCACGGCCAGATCCACCATGGGCACGCCGGTCACCTTGGAGATATACGGCACCGTGCGCGAGGAGCGCGGGTTGACCTCGATGACGTACACCTTGCCGCCCGAAACGGCATACTGCACATTGACCAAGCCCACCACCTTGAGCTCGCGGGCAAAGCGGCCCGTGTAGTCCACCATGGTGCCGATCACTTTCTGGCTCAGATGCTGGGCCGGATAGACGCAGATGGAATCGCCGGAGTGTACGCCGGTGCGCTCCACCTGCTCCATAATGCCTGGGATCAGGTAATCGGTACCGTCGCAGATGGCGTCCACCTCACACTCGATGCCCTGCACATACTTATCCAGCAGCACCGGGTGATCCATGTCCACATGCTCGGTGATAACGCCCATATACTCGATGACATCGGCCGTGGTGTAGGCCACGATCATATTCTGGCCGCCCAACACATAGGACGGGCGCATCAGCACCGGCAGGCCGATCTCACCGGCGGCGGCCAGCGCCTGCTCCAGCGTATACACGGTGCGGCCCGGCGCGCGCGGAATGCCGCAGCGCTCCAGCAGTGCGTCAAAGCGTTCGCGGTCCTCAGCCTCGTCAATGGCGTCCGCCGGGGTGCCCAGGATGGGCAGGCCGATCTCGTCCATGTGCTGGGCCAGCTTGATGGCCGTCTGGCCGCCGAACTGTACCACGCAGGCATCCGGCTTTTCGGTGGCGATGACGTTATCCACGCTCTCCGGATTCAGCGGGTCAAAGTACAGGCGATCGCCGGTATCGAAGTCGGTCGAGACGGTCTCGGGGTTGTTGTTGACGAGGATGGCCTCGCAGCCGTGCTTTTTGAGCGTCCAGACACAGTGAACCGAGCAGTAATCGAACTCGATGCCCTGCCCGATGCGGATGGGGCCGGAGCCGAACACCAACACCTTTTTTTTCTTTTTCTTCTGGCCTGCGTTTTTGGCCTCGATAAACTCGGCCGCCTCGTTGTCGCCGTCGTAGGTGGAGTAGAAATAGGGCGTATTGGCCGAAAACTCCGCAGCGCAGGTGTCCACCATTTTAAAGCCCGCGCGGTAATCTTGGATGGGCAGCGTGTCCACCTTTGCCAGGCGCCTGATGGTCTTATCCTGGAAGCCGTACTTCTTGGCCTCCTTATACTGCTCCACGCTCAGCACACCATTGCAGCGCCCCAGCGCCATTTCGAGGTCGGCCAGATGCTGCATCTTGTCCAAGAACCACCAGTCGATTTTGGTGATCTTATAAATGGTCTCGTGGTCGATGCCGCGCTTGAGCGCCTCATACACGCAGAACACGCGCTCCGCGTCCTGCACATGCATATGCTCGATGACCGCCTCGTCCGGCAGCGCTTCAAAGGGCTTGTGGGTCAGCGTATCCATGCCCAGCTCGATGGAGGACACCGCCTTCATCATGGCCGCCTCAAAGCTGTTGCCGATGGACATCACCTCGCCGGTGGCCATCATCTGGGTGCCCAGCGATTTATCCGCATAGACGAACTTATCAAACGGCCACTTGGGGTACTTGACCACCACATAGTCCAGCGCAGGCTCAAAGCAGGCGCAGGTCTTGCCGGTAACGTCGTTGGTGATCTCGTCCAGCGTATAGCCGATGGCGATCCTGGTAGCCACCTTGGCGATGGGATAGCCCGTGGCCTTGGAGGCCAGCGCAGACGAACGAGACACGCGGGGGTTGACCTCGATGACCGCATAGTCGAAGCTGTCTGGCTTGAGAGCAAACTGGCAGTTGCAGCCGCCCTCGATGCCCAACTCGGTGATGATATCCAGTGCGGCGGTGCGCAGCATCTGGTATTCGTGGTCGGTCAACGTCTGGGAGGGAGCGACGACCACCGAGTCACCGGTATGGATGCCCACAGGGTCCAGGTTTTCCATATTGCACACGGTGATCACATTGCCCTTGTGGTCCCGCATCACCTCGTACTCGATCTCCTTCCAGCCGGCGATGCACTTTTCCACCAGAATCTGATGGATGGGC
>CAZYAX010000232.1:0-3374 GCA_964646195.1 uncultured Faecalibacterium sp.
GGTGAAACCATGCTTCCTTTGCCCGAATATCCCCGCCCCCAGCTGCGGCGGGAGAGCTTTGTCAACCTGAACGGCACATGGCAATATGCCATCACACAGAGCGGCACGCCGCCGCAGGAGTATGAGGGCGCGATCCTTGTGCCCTATTCGCCCGAAGCGCCGGCCTCTGGCGTGCGGCGCACGCTGCTGCCCGGCCAATGGCTGCACTACCGCCGCAGCTTTGCCGCGCCGGCGGGGCAGGGCGGCCGGGTGCTGCTGCACTTCGGCGCGGTGGACTATGAGTGCGCCGTTACCGTGAACGGGCAGCTGGCCGGCGGCCATCGGGGCGGGTATCTGCCCTTTACGCTGGATATTACGGACTGTTTAAACGACGAAAAAGAAAACATTTTGTTGGTAGCCGTGCAAGATCCCACCGATGCCGGCACCCAGGCGCGGGGCAAGCAGAAGCGGAAACCGGGCGGCATGTTCTACACCGCGCAGAGCGGCATCTGGCAGACTGTGTGGATGGAGCGCGTGCCGGACAACTACATCACGGACTTGCAGGCTGAGCCGGACTTTGACCGCCGCACCGTGCGGGTGCAGGTGAAAACCTCCCGGCCCGGCGGCGGGGAAGCGGTCCACGCCGTGATCCGGGTGGACGGCAGGTGCATTGCGGAGGACTGGGGCAGCGCCACCGGCGAATACACCGGCGAGGTGGAGCTGGCGGTGCTTGAGGATCTTTTCCCCGGCAGCTTCCGCCCGTGGAGTCCGGCGCACCCCTTCCTCTACGACCTCACCGTAACGCTGCCCGGCGGCGACACGGTGCAGAGCTATTTCGCGTTCCGCAAGTGGTCGGTGGAGCGGGACAGCCGCGGCATCCTGCGCTTTTTCCTCAACGGCAGGCCCTACTTTTTGCACGGCCTGCTGGATCAGGGCTATTGGCCGCAGGGGCTGTACACGCCGCCCTCGGACGAGGCCATGGTGCAGGACATTGCGGCTGCAAAAACGCGGGGCTTCAACCTGCTGCGCAAGCACGCCAAGGTGGAGCCGGCGCGCTGGTACTACCACTGCGACCGGCTGGGCATGGTGGTCTGGCAGGACATCGTGAACGGCGGCGGCCGCTATCCGCACTGGCTCGTGACCTACCTGGCCAATATCTTTCAGCCGGTGCTGCGCCGCCTGCCGGACGGCGAAGCGCTGTGGCCTCTATTGGGCCGGGGCAGCGAGGCCAGCCGTGCGGAGTACCGCGCGGAGCTGGACGCCACCATCGGGGCGCTGCGCCATCACCCCTGCATCGGGTGCTGGGTGCCTTTTAACGAGGGCTGGGGCCAGTTCGACGCCCGCAGCGCCAGCGCGCGGGTGCGGCAGCTGGACCCCACCCGCCTGGTGGATGAGGCCAGCGGCTGGTTCGACCAGGGCGGCGGGGACGTGGATTCCCTCCACAACTACTTCTACCCGCTGCGGGTACGGCCCGGCAAGCGGGCCGTGGCGCTCAGCGAGTACGGCGGCATCGCCTGGCCCATGCCCGGCCACTGCGCCAGGCAAAAGAGCTACGGCTACGGCACGGCGAAAAGCCGGGAGGAGTTGACCACCCGATACAAAAAGCTGCTGCTGGACAGCGTGCTGCCGCAGATAAAAAACGGCCTGTCGGCGCTGGTGTATACGCAGTTGACGGACATTGAGGAGGAGGTCAACGGCCTGCTGACCTACGACCGCGCCGCAGTCAAGCCGGACGAAGAGGCGTTGCTGCGCGTGGCCAGGGCGCTGCGGGCGGAGTTTGCGCGGTGTACGGGCGGAAGCGCGAGCGGCGAAGCGGGCAAAGGAGATAAGCCATAGGGCGTGGGCAAGCCTTTTGCACAGCTTTGGCCGGCAAAACGGGCAATAACCCGGCCGTATCCCCTGAAAACCGTTCAGAATGCCTCTGGAGAGAGGATTATAAATACTACTTTTTACACAAGGCAGGCAGATACGTTCCATGCAAAATGACTTTTCAAAGGGAAAGGTTTGGAAAAATATCGTGGCCCAATCGGTGCCGCTCATTGTGGCCCAGCTGGTGCAGCTGCTCTATAACGTGGTGGATCGCATCTACATCGGCCACATGCCCGGCACCGGCAGCATGGCGCTCACCGGCATCGGGCTGGTGTTCCCGCTTACTACGCTCATCGCAGCGTTTACCAACCTGTTTGGCACGGGCGGCGCGCCGCTGTTCGCCATCGCCCGTGGGGCAAAAGAGGAGCAACGGGCCGAAAAGCTCCTGGGCCAGGTGGTGTCGCTGCTGCTGATCGCATCGGTGGTTCTGTTTGCGTTCTGCTATGTGCTGCGCCGGCCCATCCTGTACCTGTTTGGCGCGAGCGACGCCTCGTATGCCTATGCAGACGAATACCTCAGGATCTATCTGTTCGGCACCGTGTTTTCCATGCTGTCCACCGGGCTCAACGGCTTTATCAACGCGCAGGGCTACCCGAACATCGGCATGGGCACCACGCTGCTGGGCGCGGTGCTCAACCTGGTGCTGGACCCGGTGTTCATCTTTGCGTTCGGCATGGGCGTAAAGGGCGCGGCGCTGGCCACGGTGCTCAGCCAGATGGCCTCGGCCGCATGGGTGCTGGCATTTTTTGCGGGCAGGCGCACGCTGTACCGCATCCGACTCGAATATCTGAAGCCGGAGCTTGGCCTGCTGCGGGAGATCACGGCGCTGGGCATGGCCGGGTTCATCATGCAGGGCACCAACTGCCTGGTGCAGGTGGTGTGCAATATGACGCTGCGCGTGTGGGGCGGCGACTTGTATGTGGGCGTGATGACCATTCTCAACTCGGTGCGGGAGATCCTGTCCCTGCCGGCCAACAGCATTACCAGCGGCTCCCAGCCGGTGCTCAGCTACAACTACGGCGCGGGCCGGTACAGCCGCGTGCGGCAGGGCATCCGTTTCACGGTATGCTTCGGCATGTCCTACACGGTGACTGCGTGGCTGTTCGTGGTGTGCGCGCCGCATCTGCTGGTGTCCATCTTTACCAGCGACCCGGCGATGATCGAGGCGGGCACCGCGGCGCTCAAGATCTACTTTTTCGGCTTTGTGTTCATGTCCTTCCAGTTTGCGGGGCAGTCCTGTTTCACGGCGCTGCGCTGCCCCAAGCGGGCCATTTTCTTTTCGCTGCTGCGCAAGGCAGTGATCGTGGCCCCGCTCACCGTGCTGCTGCCGCGGCTGGGCCTTGGGGTGGACGGCGTGTTCTGGGCCGAACCCATCTCCAACGCCATCGGCGGGCTGGCCTGCTTTACCACGATGTGGTTCACGCTGTACCGCCGGCTGCCGGAGGAGGACGTGAAAGCGGACAGTAAAGCCTGAAACTAAGGAACCTCTGAACAAATCACGCCCTTCGGGCTTGGCACGCATCTTG
>CAZYAX010000233.1:0-3347 GCA_964646195.1 uncultured Faecalibacterium sp.
GGCAAACTTGGCCTCGTAGTCGCCCGGCATCTTGTTGATGAGGCTGCACTTGCCGTGCACCACCTCGTCGTGGCTGATGGGCAGCACAAAGTTTTCGCTGAACGCATAGAAGAAGCTGAAGGTCACCTTGCTGTGGTTGCCGGCGCGGAACAGCGGGTCGGTCTTCATATAGCTGAGCATATCGTTCATCCAGCCCATGTTCCACTTGAAGTTGAAGCCCAGGCCGCCGTCCGCCGCAGGCTTGGATACCATAGGCCAGGCGGTGGATTCCTCCGCGATCATATACTTATGCGGGTGGCGGCCCAAAACCGTGCCGTTGAGCTTGCGCAGGAAGGCGATGGCTTCCAGGTTCTGGTTGCCGCCGTCCTTGTTGCGCTCCCACTCGCCCTCGCGGCGGTTGTAGTCCAGATACAGCATCGAGGCCACGGCGTCCACACGCAGGCCGTCGATGTGGTACTCCTCCAGCCAGAACAGCGCGCTGGAGATCAAAAAGCTCTGCACCTCGGGGCGGCCGAAGTCGAACACCATGGTGCCCCACTCCTTGTGCTCGCCGCGCTTGGGGTTGGGATCCTCATAGCAGGGCTCGCCGTCGAACCTGTACAGGCCGAACTGATCCTTGGGGAAGTGGGCCGGCACCCAGTCCATAATCACGCCGATGCCCGCCTGGTGCAGCTTATCCACCAGGGTCATAAAGTCCTTGGGGGAACCGTAGCGGCTGGTGGGGGCAAAGTAGCCCGATACCTGATAGCCCCAGCTGCCGTCGAACGGGTATTCCATGAGGGGCAGCAGCTCTACATGGGTGTAGCCCATATCCTGGATATAGGGCACCAGCAGATCCGCCAGCTCGGCGTAGTTGTACGGCACGTTGCCGTCCTTCATTTTCCAGCTGCCCGCGTGCATCTCATAGATGTTCATCGGGCTGTTGATCACGTCCTTTTTCTGCTGCGCCTTCTGCCAGCTCCCGTCATGCCAAGCGTACCCTTCCAGATCGTACACCTTGCTGCCGTTGGACGGCCGCGTTTCGGTGTGGAAGGCGTAGGGGTCGGCCTTAAACACCAGATCGCCCGCACGGGTGGTGACGCAGTATTTATAGGCGTCGAATTCCTGAATGCCGGGGATGAACAGCTCCCAGACGGAGTCGCCGTCCGTCTTCTGCATCGGATGGCTGCCCGGTTTCCAGCTGTTGAAATCACCCACGACGCTCACGGCGGTGGCATGGGGCGCCCACACGCGGAACACCACGCCGGACTCGCCGCCGCGCTCCATGAGGTGTGCGCCGAAAAAGCGGTATGCCTCGCAGTTGTTTCCCTGCTTGAACAGGAACACCGGAAGATCCGCGGCATTATCCCGG
The DNA here is from genome assembly GCA_964646195.1 of uncultured Faecalibacterium sp. GTDB lineage: Bacteria > Bacillota > Clostridia > Oscillospirales > Ruminococcaceae > Faecalibacterium. The sequence goes on from CAZYAX010000233.1 coordinate 1,352, forward strand.
ATTTTTTCTTCGGTCGGTTTCATATCTCGCTCCTCCCTGTACAGGCGGAACCGCCGCCCGTACCCTTTACTCCTCTATATTAAATAATTTCGGGGGATTTTGCAAGGGTTTTCCGGAAAAAGTGCTATAATCTTTTGAAACCGCAAAATCGAAATGGGCATTTTACACAATTATCTGCAATCTTTCTATGCAAACTTTACAGCTGCGTTCAGAAACAGCAAAAATCCCCGCCTCTTTCCTTGCGGAACGAAGCGGGGAACGTCTGCTTTTTTGCGCTGCCCATGGGCCGCGGCCTCACCCGACGATATACACGTTCACATTCTGCACGCCGTTAAGCACGGACTCGGCACGGGTCTCGTAGAACAGATCCACCAGCACTTTGCCGTTCATCAGGGCGGTGCCGGTATCGGTGGCGATGGCGTAGCCGTACACAAAGCGCCCGTCGGTGGACGCGATATACAGCAGCGTGCCGTAGGGGATGACCCGGGGGTCTACGGCCACCGTGCCGTAGCCCAGCCCCAGGCCGGACGCGCCGCGCCCGCCAGAGGCATAGTAGCCGGTGGCGCGGCCGGTGAGCACCTGAGTGTAGGAGGTGGGCGGGTTGGTGGTGCCGTCCGGGCCGGTGAGCGGCGAGACGGGCGCCCCCTCCGCGTAGGACTTGATGATCGTGTGCTGGGGCTCGATGGTATTGGTGGCCTCCACCACCTCGGTGCCCTCCAGAACGCCATCCACCCAGCGTTGACGGGTGGTAACGAGGCGCTGGCCCTCGCTGCCCTCCTCCACGGTCACACAGCTCTGGTTGCGGTAATACAGGCTGGTGTACACATACCGCGTCTCATAAGGGATGGTCTCGTACTGGGAGGTCTCCTCGTAGCGCACGCGGTGTACGCGGATGGTCTGGCCCACGAACACATGGCTGTCCAGCGCAGGCTCGGTATAATCGTTTTCGCCCAGCGTGACGCCGGCGCTCTCCAGGGCCTCGGCCACCGTGCCGTGGAGCATCTCCACCGGCAGCGTTTCGCCGTCCGCCTCCACCGTGACCGTAAAGGCGCGCTGGAGGCTCAGGCTGGCGAGGTCGCCGCCGAAGGCAGTATAATAAATGCGATCGCCCGCACCGGCCTCCAGGCCGGAAAGGCGAAGCAGGCTGTGGGGATCCTTTTCACTGGTGAGCAGCACACGGCCCGCTCCCTCCGAATCGGAAATATAGGTCAGGCGAAGGCTGGCCGTAGTGGCAAACAGCGTGAGGCACAAAAAGAGGCCCATCACGCAGCACGCCCAAAACCGCGGCGGCACCGCCCGAAAGCGGCGCAGCAGATGTTGTCTGAACTTTATGGAATTGATGCTATGCAGCTCCTTTCTCCGTGTAACAGGCGTAATTTTTGCGGGCCGATGCGCCATCCTGCCCGCAGCATACTTTTCCGCACCGGCGTTGTGCCGGAGTGCATTCCATTCGCTTTTATCGCTTTTAAACGTTGCACCGTGCGTTGCAACGGCAATATAATAGCAAACCCCGCGTTTTTTGTCAAATTGGCCGTTGCTGCATCGTTATTTTTTTGTTTTATTTTTTTGTGCAATTTCCACAGTGTTTTCCCGCATTCCCGGTTATTTAAGAGAAGTTCCCCCCGAATTCAGGTCCTTTTTGCAAAGGTTTTGTTCATAAAACTTTAACAATTTTCCGTGTCAATCCGCCCCTTTTGGGGCCGGAATGCCGCTTTTCTTTCCCCCATCGGGCATTTTGCCCATACGCCGGTTATTGCCCAAACAAATCGGAACGGACGGCCCCCGTGGGCTTCCTCCTGTGGGGGTAAAAACCGAGGGCCATTGGCCTTGCGGCAGACGGCTGCCAGCCGGGAACACGCTCCCCCAAAGAGCATTGTCCATTCTGCTGAAAGATATGCAGCAGGCGGCGGGTTTATGCCTTTCGTTCATGCTTCGGTCTGTTTTTATGGAAGCTCTGAATAAATCTGGTATGCAGATTGCCGAGCGAGCCGTGCCG
>CAZYAX010000234.1:0-1740 GCA_964646195.1 uncultured Faecalibacterium sp.
CATGCGTGAGCCGTGGGACTTGCGTTTCATTGTGCGGCGTGGTATGCTGGGAGCAACACATAAAAGAGGCTCGATCCATCCATGGAAATGGTGTATACTATCCTTAAAGTCTCACATTTACGACAGCAAAGGGAGGGCTGCACCCATATGGCAAACGTTATCATCATCGGCTCCGGCCCGGCGGGGGTCTCGGCAGCGCTGTACACGGCCCGCGCCGGGCTGGACACCACCGTACTCACCATGGGCCCGGGCGCGCTGAGCCGTGCCGAAAAGATCCAAAATTACTATGGTTTTGCCCAGTCTGTGCCCGGCGCAGAGCTGGAACGCCGCGGCATCGAGGGGGCCAAAGCCGTGGGCGTAAAGTTTGTTCAAACCGAGGCCGTGGGCCTCACCTTTACCGATAAGCTCACCGTGGAGACGCTGGCCGGGGACTACCCTGCGGATGCGGTCATTTTGGCCACGGGCGCTTCCCGCGCCGCGCCGCCGGTGCCGGGCCTTGCCGGGCTGGAGGGCCACGGCGTGAGCTACTGCGCGGTATGCGACGCCTTTTTTTACCGCGGTAAGGACGTGGCCGTGCTGGGCAGCGGGGAGTATGCGCTGCACGAGGCCGGGGCGCTGCTGCCCGTGGCCCGCAGCGTGACGCTGCTGACCAACGGTGCGCCGCTCACTGCCCGGTTTCCGTCCGAGATCGCGGTACGCACCGAACCGGTGGAGGCCATCCTGGGCGAGACGGCCGTCACCGGCGTACAGCTGGCCGGCAGCGAAACGCTGGCCGTGGCCGGCGTGTTTGTGGCGCTGGGCGTGGCGGGCAGCACCGCACTGGCCCGCAAGATCGGCGCGGAGATAAGCGGCGCGCGCATCGTGGTGGACGAACACATGATGACCACCGTACCGGGCCTGTACGCCGCCGGGGACTGCACCGGCGGGCTATTGCAGGTGGCAAAGGCGGTGTATGAGGGCGCGCTGGCCGGGTCCGAGGCGGCCAAGGCCCTGCGGAAAGGCGGTTTTTATGGCGGCTAAGCTTGCGGCAGCGGCCTTGACCGGCGAAACGCCCAATCCCCGGTGCCTGGCATGTGGCTTTCCGTTTTGGGGGCAGTTGTCCCCGGAGGAACAGCAGTTTATCTGCCGCCATACCCGCGCGCTACACTACGAAAAGGGCGCGCACGTCCACAGCCCCACCGAAAACTGCGTGGGCATTCTTTTGGTGCGGTCCGGCCAGCTGCGGGCCTACATGCTCTCGGAGGACGGGCGGGACGTGACCCTTTACCGCCTGTTCGACAGCGACGTGTGCATCCTCTCCGCCTCCTGTGTGCTGGACGCCGTGACCTTTGACGTCCACATCGACGCGGAGGAGCCGGTGGACGCCTACTGCGTGGGCGCGGGCGCGTTCAAGCAGCTGATGGACCGCAACATCCAGGTGCGCTGCTTTGCCTATCAGCTTACCACCGAGCGCTTTTCCGACGTGATGTGGGCCATGCAGCAGATCCTGTTTATGAGCGCCGACCGGCGGCTGGCCATCTTTCTCACCGACGAGCTGGCCAAGACGGGTGGCACCGAGCTGCACATGACCCACGAGCAGATTGCGCGGTACATGGGCAGCGCGCGGGAAGTCGTGAGCCGGATGCTGAAATATTTTGCGCAGGAGGGTCTGGTGTCGCTGTGGCGCGGCGGCGTTACCGTGCTGGACAAGCCCCGCCTGCAAAAGCTGGCCCGCGAGGGCCGCGCGCGCTGACAGGGGGC
>CAZYAX010000234.1:1840-3346 GCA_964646195.1 uncultured Faecalibacterium sp.
GGGGGCGGAGATCCTCTCCTTCGACGGCGGCGCGATCCGCCCCTGCGACTACACCCAGACCGAAAGCTACCACATCACTTCCCTGTTCATCAACCGCCGGGAGTGGTTTTTGACCCAATTGCTGAAGGAGGACCCTCATGTTTTTTGAAAAAACCGTCCATCCCCGCCTGTCGGACTACGACCGCACCGGCCATCTGTCCTGCGAGGCGCTTCTTCACATTTTGGAGGCCGTGGGCAGCCAGCATTCCGAAGCGCTGCACGACAACATCATCGAGCGCAGCCGGCGGGGCACCGCGTGGGTCTTGGTAAGCTGGCGCATCCAGTTTGTCGCCCGGCCGGACGGCGGCGTCCCACTGCATGTCACCACATGGTCCCGCGCCAACCTCGCCAAGGGCGCGCTGTTCCGGGATTTCCTCGTAAACGGCCCCGACGGGCAGGAGCTGGTGCGCGCCGAGGCGCGGCTTGCCATGATCGATCGGACCACCGGCCAGCTGGTGCGCGTCGGGGAAGAAATGTATGCCGCCTACGCCGCCGAGGAAACGACCGTTTTCGACACCAAAACGCCCCGCCTGCGGCCGCCCAAGGAGTACGAGACCGAGCGCCGGGTCGCCCTGCGGCGGAGCGACATCGACTTCAACGGCCACGTACACAATTCCCGTTATCTGGAATTTGCGCTGGAGGCCGTGCCGGAGGAGCTGTACCGCGCGGCCCGCTTCCGCGAGCTGCACATCCTCTACCGCCGCCCCCTGCGGGAGGGGGACGAGGTGGCGGTGCGGTGCCACACGGACGCTGCGGCGGGTGTCTGCCAGGCGGCCATTTATTCCGGCGGGCTGGCCTGCACCCTGATCGAGTGGCGGGCGTGACCCCCAAACCAACCGAATCAACAGCAAAAACCGCACCCTGCCCACCGTCTTGCCGACAGCGCAGGGTGCGGTTTTTGGCTTTGCAGATTGGCGGCGTCCATCCCGCGGCCGCCCGCGGCCCGGCCTCTTTTGCCGAAGCGCCGGGATTTATCCCAGCAGCGCCAGCACGGCGGCCTTGGGCTTTGCGCCCACCGACTGGTTGACCAGCTTGCCGTTTTTAAACACCAGCAGCGTGGGGATGCTCATCACGCCGAACTGGCTGGCCAGCTCGGGTTCGTCATCCACATTCACCTTGCCCACCTTGATGTCGGCGCGCTCATCCGCAATCTGATCCACCGTGGGGGACAGCATACGGCACGGGCCGCACCAGTTGGCCCAGAAGTCCAGCAGGACGGGCTTTGCGCTTTGCAGCACCTCGGCCTCAAAATTGTTTTTCGTGATCGTTACAACTGCCATTTTGTTTTCCTCCGTCTCAGTATCCGAACGATGTGTTGCTTGCATGGGCTTAGTATACCCCAAACCCACAAAAAATTCTGTAACTGTGTCACGCGCGCGGGACACGCGCCGGGCGGCGGGCGCGCTTGCCGCTGCGCAGCGCCCCGCTTTGCTCGCCGCGCGCAAGAAGGCCGCCTCCGACAGTGTG
>CAZYAX010000235.1:0-3316 GCA_964646195.1 uncultured Faecalibacterium sp.
GTGCTGCCCATCAGCCACGACGAGGTGGTGCATGGCAAGTGCAGCCTCATCAACAAGATGCCGGGCGACTACGAGGCCAAGTTTGCCAACCTGCGCACCTTCTTTGGCTATATGATGGCCCACCCCGGCAAAAAGCTGCTGTTCATGGGCCAGGAGTTCGGCCAGTTTATCGAGTGGAACGAGACAAAGCCTCTGGATTGGTTTCTGCTGGACTACGACAAGCACCGCGAGCTGCAAGGCTATGTGCGCACCCTCAACGCCTTCTACAAGGATCACCCTGCTTTCTGGCAGGTGGATTACAGCTGGGAGGGCTTCCAGTGGATCGTGCCGGACGACTCCCAGCAGAGCGTAGTCGCTTTCCTGCGGCGGGATATCGCGGGCAAGATGGTGCTTGTGGTGTGCAACTTTAACCCCGTGCTGCGCGAGGGCTATAGCCTGGGCGCGCCGGTGGCGGGCACCTACAAGGAGGTGCTGAACAGCGACGACGAGGCGTTCGGCGGCTCGGGTGCCGTACACAACAAGAGCGTGCGCAGCAAGAAAAAGCCCCTGCACGGCTTTGACCAGAGCATCACTCTCACGCTGCCGCCCATGAGCGCGCTGTATTTTGAAGTCCCGGTCAAGCGAGTCCGCAAGACCGCTGAGGATAAGGCCGCCGGAGCAAAGGCAACGGCAAAAGCTGACGCAAAGGCCCAAAAGGCCGCGGAGGCAAAGGCGCCCGCCAAGCGCGCCGGCAAGGCCAAGGCCGACGGGACGGCCGGGGAGAAAAAGGCCCCGGCAAAGCGCACCCGCAAACCCAAGGCGGAGCCGTCCGCCGAAAAATGACCGTGGGCCGTGACGGCGGCCCGTAAGCCTTCTTTTCATTGATTTTCGTTTCCAAAAAGGAGACGCAAAAGGGGAGAATAAATTTATGGCAAAAGAAATCGTGGCAATGATCCTTGCCGGCGGACGTGGCTCGCGTTTGTACGCGCTGACACAGAAAACGGCAAAACCAGCGGTGTCCTTCGGCGGTAAGTACCGCATCGTGGACTTTCCGCTGTCCAACTGCGTGAACTCCAACATCGACACCGTTGGCATCGCAACGCAGTACCAGCCCCAGAAGCTGAACGAGTACATCGGCAACGGCCAGCCCTGGGATCTGGACCGCCTGTATGGCGGCGTTCACACCCTGCCCCCGTACGAGCAGGCCAAGGGCACCGACTGGTACAAGGGCACCGCAAACGCCATCTACCAGAACATCAGCTTCATCGACACCTATGACCCGGAGTATGTCATCATCCTCTCCGGCGATCAGATCTGCAAGCAGGACTACGCCGACTTCCTGCGCTTCCATAAGGAGAAGGGCGCGGAGTTCTCCGTGGCCGTTATGGAAGTGGACTGGAAAGAAGCCTCCCGCTTCGGCCTGATGGTCGCAGACGAGAACGACAAGATCACTGAGTTCCAGGAGAAGCCCCCGGTGCCCAAGTCCAATCTGGCGTCCATGGGCATCTACATCTTCAACTGGGATATCCTCAAGAAGTATCTGGAGGAGGACGAGGCCGACCCCAACTCCAAGAACGACTTCGGCATGAACATCATCCCCGCGCTGCTGCGCGACGGCCGCAAGATGTACGCTTACCACTTTGCGGGATACTGGCGCGACGTGGGCACCATCGACAGCCTGTGGGAGGCCAACATGGAGGTGCTGGATCCGGAGAACTCCGGCATTAACATCTTCGATGAGCAGTGGAAGATCTACAGCCGCAACCCGGTGCTGCCGTCCCAGAAGATCGGCCCCCGTGCCGCCGTGCAGGACTCCCTCATCACCGAGGGCTGCAAGATCTATGGCAATGTACGTCACTCCGTGCTGAGCGCGGGCGTCGTCGTGGAAGAGGGTGCCACCGTGGAAGACGCCGTGCTGATGGACGGCGTGACCGTAAAGGCCGGCGCCGTTGTAAAGCGCTGCATCCTGGCGGAGAACGTCGTGGTCGGCGCGGGCGCACAGATCGGCGGCGAGGGCAACATCGCCCATGTGGGTACGGGCCTCACCATCGGCGCGGGCGCGACCGTCAAAGAGGGCGCAAAAGTATTTGAATCCGTCAAGGAGGGTGAGGAAGTATGCTGAGCCAGAACAACAATGCGTTGGGCATTATTTTCCCCAACAGCTACGATAGCACTGTACCTGAACTGGTGACCGAGCGCACGATGGCCTCGATTCCCTTTGCAGGCCGTTACCGCATGATCGATTTCGTGCTTTCCAGCATGGCGAACTGCGGCATTTCCAACGTTTCCATCGTCGTGCGCAAGAACTACCACTCCCTGATGGACCATCTGGGCACCGGCCGTGAGTGGGATATGGCCCGCCGCCATGGCGGCCTGAACATCGTGCCTCCCTTTGCAGAGAGGGGCGTGCGCATTTACAGCGGCCGTGTGGAGGCTCTGGCTTCCATCCTCAACTTCCTGGAGAACCAGAAGGAGCGCTATGTGGTGATGAGCGATGCCAACATCGCCATCAACTACGACTTCAACGCTCTGATCGCGGCCCACCAGGCCAGCGGCGCGGACGTGACCGTGGCCTACCAGAAGACCGAGATCCCCGAGGGCCTGAAGAACGACGGCAATGACTTTGCCTACACCATCAACGTGGGTGAGGACGGCCGCGTGACCGAGCTGTTGTTCAACGATTTCCGCCCCGGCGTGCAGAACCTGCTGCTGAACATCTATGTGCTGGAGCGTGAGACCCTGATCCGCCTGATCAAGGACGCCACCTCCCGCGGGCTGATCTACTTCGAGCGCGACATTCTGGCCCACAACGTCAACATCCTGAACATCCAGGCTGTGGAGTATACCGGCTATGTAGCGCACATCTGCGACATGAAGAGCTACTTCGACGAGAACATGAAGCTGATCCACGAGAAGAACCTGGACGCGCTGTTCCCGAAGGAGAGCCCGGTCTACACCAAGATCCGCGACGACAACCCCACCCGCTATGTGGCGGGCTCCAAGGTCAACAGCTCGCTGCTGGCCGACGGCTGCACCATTGAGGGCACGGTGGAGAACTGCGTGCTGTTCCGTGGCGTTGCCGTGAAGAAGGGCGCTGTGGTCAAGAACTGCGTGCTCATGCAGGACACCATCGTGGAGCCGGGCGCAGAGCTGGCATATGTTGTGACCGACAAGAACGTCCACGTCACCGCAGGCAAAAAGCTGGCCGGTACCGAGAGCTTCCCGGTCTACGTCCAGAAGAACCACACGGTCTGACCAAAAAAGAAGGGGCAGTTTCCTCCCCGGTGGCCCCTCTCGAAGGGGCGGGAGCTGCGATGCTCTCGCCCCCTCTTTTTAG
>CAZYAX010000236.1:0-3288 GCA_964646195.1 uncultured Faecalibacterium sp.
ACTTCCCGAACTCTCTCCCATTTTATATTATAGGAAAAGTCACTCATTTTCAAGGGAAATGCACAAATTTAGCAAAACAAATTTGGAAGTTTTCAGCCAGTCACGGCTAGATTTTCAGCGTGTAGTCTGGTATAATAAAATACGCATCAGATTATCATTAAAAGAGAACGATAATGTTTCGGCGCATCGCGCCGGATGCCAAACCACATTGGAGGTAAATGTTTCATGAGCAAAAAGTATCTCTACTACTTCAGCGAGGGCAGCAAAGCCTTTGGCGGCGACATGACCACGATGAAGAACATCCTGGGCGGCAAGGGTGCCGGCCTGGCCGAGATGACCGCTGCCGGTATGCCGGTGCCGCAGGGCTTCACCATCACCACCGAAGCCTGCACCCAGTACTACGCGGACGGCCGTCAGATCAACGACGAGATTTCTGCCGATATCTTCGAGCATGTTAAGGGCCTGGAAGAGATCACCGGCAAGAAGTTCGGCGACATCGACAACCCGCTGCTGGTCTCCGTGCGTTCCGGCGCGCGTCAGTCCATGCCCGGCATGATGGACACAATCCTGAACCTGGGCCTGAACGATGAGGCGGTTGAGGGCCTGGCCAAGAAGACCAACAACCCCCGCTTCGCTTACGACTGCTACCGCCGTTTCGTGCAGATGTATGCGGACGTTGTCATGATGGTTCCGAAGAGCCTGTTCGAGGTCGAGATCGACAAGATGAAGGAAGCCAAGGGCATTTCCAACGACGTTGACCTGACCGCCGAGGATCTGAAGGAGCTGGTCGGAATCTTCATGAAGATCTATGAGGACAACGAGGGCCATCCGTTCCCGCAGGACCCCAAGGAGCAGCTGATCGGCGCCGTCAAGGCCGTGTTCCGCAGCTGGGACAACCCCCGCGCCAACGTCTACCGCAAGATGAACGAGATCCCCTACGAGTGGGGCACCGCGGTCAACGTGCAGCAGATGGCATTCGGCAACTCCGGCGACCGCTCCGGCACCGGCGTTGCGTTCACCCGTGACCCTGCCACCGGCGCAAAGAGGCTGATGGGCGAGTATCTGATCAACGCCCAGGGCGAGGACGTCGTGGCCGGCGTGCGCACTCCGTCCCCGATCAGCCACCTGCAGGACCAGATGCCTGAGGTGTACGAGGAGTTCGTCTCCATCGCCAACCGCCTGGAAAACTACTTCCGCGATATGCAGGATATGGAGTTCACCATCGAGGACGGCCACCTGTTTATGCTCCAGACCCGCAACGGCAAGCGCACCGCGCAGGCCGCTTTGCAGATCGCCTGCGATCTGGTGGACGAAGGCATGATCACCGAGCGCGAGGCTGTGCTGCGCGTGGAGCCCAAGCAGCTGGATACCCTGCTGCATCCCCAGTTTGACGCGGCTGCCCTGAAGGCTGCCGAGGTCGTCGGCAAGGGCCTGGCGGCTTCTCCCGGTTCCGCCTGCGGCCAGATTGTCTTCACCGCCGAGGAGGCCGAGGAGATGGTCAAGTCCGGCAAGATGAAGAAGGTCGTCCTGGTCCGTCTGGAAACCTCTCCGGAGGATATCGTCGGCATGCAGGTCTCCCAGGGCATCCTGACCGTGCGCGGCGGCATGACCAGCCACGCGGCCGTTGTGGCTCGCGGCATGGGCACCTGCTGCGTCTCCGGCTGCGGCAATGACAATGAGGTCAAGATCGACGAGGAGGCCAAGACCTTCGAGATCAACGGCCACAAGTTCGTCGAGGGCGACTGGATCTCCATCGACGGCTCCACCGGTAACATCTATGGCGAGCAGATTGCTACCGTGGCTGCCACCGGCAACAAGAACTTCAACCGCTTCATGGGCTGGGCAGACGAGGCCCGCCAGCTGCTGGTGATGGCCAACGCCGACAACCCGCGCGACGCGCAGCAGGCCGTTGACCTGGGCGCCGAGGGCATCGGCCTGTGCCGCACCGAGCATATGTTCTTTGCTGAGGACCGCATCAAGGCCGTGCGCGAGATGATCTGCGCCCGCACCGTTGAGGCCCGCGAGGTCGCTCTGGCCAAGGTCGAGCCGTTCCAGCAGGGCGACTTTGAGGCGATGTACCGCATCATGGGCGAGCGCCCGATGACCATCCGTTACCTGGATCCCCCTCTGCACGAGTTCCTGCCCAACAAGGACGAGGACATTGCCGAGCTGGCCGCAGATATGGGCCTGACCTTTGAGGAACTGAAAAACATCGTGGAGAGCCTGCACGAGTTCAACCCGATGATGGGCCACCGTGGCTGCCGTCTGGCTGTCACCTACCCGGAGATCGCCGCGATGCAGACCCGTGCCGTAATCAAGGCTGCCCTGAACGTGAGCGCCGAGACCGGCAAGATGATCACCCCGCACATCATGATCCCCCTGGTCGGCGAGGTCAAGGAACTGAAGTACGTCAAGAACGTGGTCGTCGAGACTGCGGACAAGCTGATCGCCGAGGCCGGCGTGGACATGAAGTATCAGGTCGGCACTATGATCGAGATCCCCCGCGCGGCCCTGACTGCCGGCGAAATCGCCAAGGAGGCCGAGTTCTTCAGCTTCGGCACCAATGACCTGACTCAGATGACCTTCGGCTTCAGCCGTGACGACGCCGCCAAGTTCCTGGGCTCCTACTACGAGACCAAGATCTACGAGAGCGATCCGTTCCAGCACCTGGATCAGGCCGGCGTAGGCAAGCTGATAAAGATGGCGGCTGCCGATGGCCGCGCCACCCGCCCCGATCTGGGCCTGGGCATCTGCGGCGAGCACGGCGGCGATCCCACGTCCGTGGAGTTCTGCCACAATGTTGGTCTGGACTACGTCAGCTGCTCTCCGTTCCGTGTGCCTATCGCCCGTCTGGCCGCAGCACAGGCTGCCATTAAAAAACCCCGCGCGTGAATTTTTGAACGTATAAACGTTTAAAAATAGAGAGTTACAAAGCGCACCGTCAAAAAAGACGGTGCGCTTTTTTGTTATTTGCACAAAACTGCGATTTAGAGATGCACTTCGACCCGAAGGTCATTCCAAGTGCAACGGCAGAATTGGCGAGGCCTTTCATTGGCTTCCCGGTACTGCTTTGCGGTTTCAAAAGGGATCGTAAACTGTAGTACAAGGGTGCCAGTAGGGGAACAAAGATCCTCTCGCTTTGGAGTTATCGCTGAGTATTCCGGCCTCCGTGACACCAGTGTCCGGTGTTTTGGAAACCGTAGTTCCGGCAAATAGGGGTTGCGGAGCAGAGCCTATGTTATCCTGGGATATGACATAGACGGGATCAAGGACGTTTTGGGCATCTGG
>CAZYAX010000237.1:0-3261 GCA_964646195.1 uncultured Faecalibacterium sp.
CCGGCAAGATGCGTGCCAAGCCCGAAGGGCGTGATTTGTTCAGAGGTTCCTTTGTCCTCGTGACCAACCGAAAAAGGAAGTAGAGGCTTTGCGGCCCCCACTTCCTTTTTCGGTTATACTGCCATTTGCTGAACACCCTGCCCCTGCCGGGCACAGGCGGCTCTGCTTTCTCTCCGCTTCTTTTCCAGTCTGCAATCCTCAGAGCAGACTTTGGCAGATGGGCCGGGCGGCTGTTTTACAGCGGCCCTTTTCCGTTTTGCCTCAGATCCCGCAGCTCTCGCCGGTGCAGTGGTCGCAGTCCTCCTCGAGCTTGCCCACGATGGGCTCCGGATCGATGCCCTGGCGGCGGTAGTAGTCGGCCAGCGCCGACTTCACCGCCTGCTCGGCCAGCACCGAGCAGTGTACCTTGATGGGAGGCAGCCCCTCCAGCGCCTCCACCACGGCCTTGTTGGTCAGCTTGAGCGCCTCGTCGATGGTCTTGCCCTTGATCAGGTCGGTGGCCATGCTGCTGGTGGCGATGGCCGCGCCGCAGCCAAAGGTGAGGAACTTGGCGTCCTCGATCACGTTGTTGTGAATCTTTAAATACATGCGCATAATGTCGCCACACTTGGGGTTGCCCACCTCGCCGATGCCGTTGGCGTCGGGGATCTCGCCCACGTTGTGCGGGTTTGCAAAATGCTCCATGACCTTTGCGCTATACATACTTGCCATTTTAGTTTTCTCCCTTCAGGCTGAACTGGCGGGCCCGGTTCTGGCCCTGCAACCACATGCAGCTCATCGCGCGGCGGCGGGGGATGACCTCCTCCAGCACATCGCACAGGTAGCTTGCTTCTTCCATTGTGTTCTGCGGGCCAAAGGTGAACCGCATCGACCCGTGGCCGATCTCCTCCGGCACGCCGATGCTCAGCAGCACATGGCTGGGGTCCAGGCTGTCGGAGTTACACGCGCTGCCCGTGGACGCGCAGATGCCGTGCATATCCAAATCCAGCAAAATGGTCTCGCCCTCCAGGCCCGGGAAGCTGATGTTCACGTTGCCGGGCAGGCGGTTCTCCCGGCTGCCGTTCAGGCGTGCCTCCGGGATGTTGGCCAGCACACGGTCGATCACATAGTCCCGCAGGGCCTGCTCGTGGGCCATCTTTTCCTGCAGCGTGGCCGTGGCCAGCTCCAGCGCCTTGCCCATGCCCGCAATACCGGCCACGTTTTCGGTGCCGGCGCGGTGGCGCGCCTCCTGGCTGCCGCCGTCGATCAGATTCTGGGGCCACACGCCCTTGCGGCAATACAGCGCGCCCACGCCCTTGGGCCCGTTGAACTTGTGCGCGCTCATAGACAGCATATCCACACCCAGCTCCTGCACGTCCACAGGGATGGCGCCCACGGCCTGCACGGCGTCGGTATGCATCCAGATCTTGTGCTCATGCGCAATGGCCGCGATCTCCCGGATGGGCTGGATCGTGCCGATCTCGTTGTTTGCCAGCATGATGCTGATGAGGGCGGTGTCCGGGCGGATGGCCGCCTCTACGTCCTCCGGGCGCACAAAACCCTCCGGCGTGACCGGCACATAGGTCACATCGAAGCCCATGCGCTCCAAACTCTTCATGCTGTGCAGCAGGGCGTGGTGCTCAAACTGGCTGGTGATCAGGTGCTTTTTGTTCTGGCGCGCCTTCATAAAGGCGGTACCCTTTACCGCCCAGTTGTCGGCCTCGGAGCCGCAGCCGGTGAAATAGATCTCGTCCGGCTGGGCGTTGATGGCCTTGGCCACCTGGGCGCGGCCGGTATCCACCAGCTCCTTGGCCTCGTAGCCCACGCTGTAATGGCTGCTGGGGTTGCCGCATGCGCCGGTCAGCGCGCGCAGCATTATCTGGGCCACCTGCGGGTCGCAGGGCGTGGTGGCGGCGTTATCCAAATATACCAATCGTTCGGCGGGCTGGAATCCGCCGGTAGTTTGTTGTTCCATAACAAATCCTTTCTCGCAAAAGGTGCGGGAATGTGGGGGCCCTATGCGGCCCGTTGTTTTTTCGTTGAGTTTGTTATACCGCACAATTCCTATTATGTCAATAGGAATTGCCCTTTTTCGTGACTGAGTTACACATCCCGGCGCCCTGGGCAAAGCGGGCCGGAAACGCCCGGAAGCAGCCCCAAAGCGGCTCAAAGGCGGTGCGCCGCGCTCACCGCTTTCCCTTCCCCAGCAGCTTGCCCAGCGTCACCTTCCACGCCGGGTAGCCCCAGCGCTTATCCTCTTTAAAATCATCCGACAGTTTCCATGGGAAGATGCCGCCGTCAAAATAGAGGCTGCCATCCTCCCCTACGCTTGTCAGCGCCTTGGGCAGATAGCTCTCGTCGTAGTAGCTCTTGCGGCGGTCGGGCAGGCTCCAGTGCAGCGTGCCGTCCGGGTCCATGCGGTCGGCCCACACGCCAAACACAAAGGTCGCCGCCTCACCGTAACAATGCTGCTCAAAGCGGATGCGCCCGTCGTAATAGAACTTGATCACTTCCAGCGTGCCGGACTCCTTTTTGCCGTCCGGCCCCAGGGTAGGGCGGTAGTCCTGCTGGTAACGGCAGCCGCAATGGCTCCCGGCAAAAGCTTTGGCATCATAGGTCATTGTCATTCATCGTTCCCTTCTTTTTCTGTTTACAGATTTGTTCTGCGGTCACAGCTCGCTTTCCGTCTCATACGGCCAGGCCAGAATGCCACCCAGGTCGTACAGGTTCGTATAGCCCAGCGCCTCCAGTTTTTTTATTGCCTCCGCACTGCGGCGGCCGGTGCGGCAATACACCAGCCAGGCGGCGGCTTTGTCCGGCATGCGCTGCCCGGCCAGCTCGTTCACCTGGCCCAGCGGCAGCGGGACGGCCCCCGTGATATGTCCTGCGGCGTACTCGTCCGGCTCCCGCACATCCACGGCGACGGCCTTGCCCGCGTCCAGCAGGCGGACTGCCGCTGCGGGATCGATCCTTAAGCTCATAGTGCTCTCCCCCCTTTTCCCGATTGCATGAAAGCCATGCTGCTCTATACTATGATAGCATTCCTTTTTTGTTTGCACAAGAGAATCCCTGATTAAATCCACGGCCTGCGCATGAATACCCGCACAGGGCCCGAAGCGGCGGCGCAGAAGTTTTCGGGGCAAATGTCCAGAAAGTGGGGCCCCGTTGCCGCAGGCAATGGGGTGGAACCGTGGGTCCCGGGCTATTTGCGGGAAAAGCTCCTGAGCCGCCGCTTCTGATGCCGATTTCGGCTGCATGGCCGCTTTTCATGCATAGGCCGTG
>CAZYAX010000238.1:0-3221 GCA_964646195.1 uncultured Faecalibacterium sp.
AGTTTTATTGCTTTTATGGCATAAGTAAATTACTTCCCGTTGTTCTTAGCGCTCTGGCGCAGGCTGGCGCGCACGCTCTTGATCTGGGCCGCATCGGCAGCCAGCGTTTCTTCGGCGGCCTTAAAGGCGTTTTTCACCTCCGCGGCGCTTGCCGCCACCGCTTCCTCGGTGGTCTTGAGCATGTTTTCACAGTAATCGGTCACGGTCTGGCGCAGCTCGCGGGCATCGTTCTGGGCGGTGGTGACGATCTCGGAGGCGCGCTGCTGCGCCGACTTGACGATCTCGGTCTCGCTCACCAGGATGCGCGCCCGCTCCTCGGCCTTTTTGATGATGGCCGCTGCCTGGCTGTTGGCGTCGTCCACAATCTGGGCGCGGTCGTTCACGATGGCCTGGCTCTGGCGCAGCTCGCCGGGCAGGTTGGCGCGCACCTCGTCCAGGTAATCCCGGATCTGGGCCACATCCACGATGCGCTTGCCGCCCGAAAGGGGCACCGCAGCGCCCTCCTCCAGGGTATCCTCAATGGTATCCAGCAGTTCGTTCACATTCATAGCCTGTTACTCCTCTCCGGCCCGCGCTTTGGTGTAGCGCCACAGCAGGACCTTGCCGTATTTGTATTGCTTTTGCAGCATGAGCGCACCCACCTGCGGCGGCAGCACCAGCTTTTGCTCACTCTCGCACAGCACGATGCCGCCGGGCGCCATCACCCGCTCCACTGCGGGCAGAATGCGCTCCAATGTGCCCATGCGGAAGGGCGGGTCCAACAGTGCAATGTCAAATTGCTCGTGGCACGCGGACAGGTATCGTGCCGCATCGCCCACGCTGACCCGGCTGCGGTCGAACACGCTGCAGGCCTTGCAGTTTTTTATCACAATGCCGGCGGCCTCGCGGCTTTCGTCCAGAAAGACGCACCGCGCCGCCCCGCGGGACAGTGCCTCGATGCCCAGCTGGCCGCTGCCGGCATACAGATCCAGCACCTGCGCGCCGGGCAGGCTGAACTGCACGATGCTGAACATCGCTTCCTTTACCTGTGACAATGTGGGGCGGGTCACATCCGTGCCGGGCAGCGCTTCCAGGCGCCGGCCTCTGGCCTCCCCTGCGATCACGCGCATAGAGTGCCTCCTTTATGCTTCGGTTTCTTTATTATCGTCAATACGCGCCTTCCTGTCAAGTGCCGGCGCGCTTTCGGGATGAAAATAGTCATAAATCGTGCAGGCGAGCCGCTTTCCGACACCGGGCGTCTGAGCCAGCGCCTCCACGTCCGCCGCTTTCACCGCGCCCACCGTCCGGAACCGGTCCATCAGAGCCTTTGCCAGCTTGGGCCCCACGCCGGGCACCTCGGTGAGGGAGGAGGCATAGCTCTTTTTGTGCATCTGCTGCTTGCGGTAGGCGTTGGCAAAGCGGTGGGTCTCGTCCTGGATGGCCGTGATAAAGGTGAAGGTGCCGCGATTGAGGTTGATGGCGATCTCCCGCCCGCTGCCGTCCACAATGGCGCGGGTGCGGTGGTGGCCGTCCTTTACCATACCGTAAAGCGGCACATCCGCCAGGCCGGTGCCGGCCAGAGCCTGCTGCGCCGCGCTCACCTGGCCGCGGCCGCCGTCCATGAGCAGAAGATCCGGCTTTTGGCCGAAATAGTTGTCGCCGGGCTGGCCGGCCGCCGCCAGCGCCGCATATTTTTCGTATTCCGCCGCGCGGCGGGCCACCGTTTCGGCCAGCGAGGCGTAGTCGTCGGTGCCGGCCACGGTCTTCATCTTAAAGCGGCGGTAGCCGGATTTATAAGGCTTGCCATCCCGGAAGGTGACCATACCGCATACGCTGGAGCCGTCGCCCCAGTTGGAGATATCGTAGCTCTCGATCAGGCGCGGCGGCTTTTGCATGCCCAGCACCTGCGCCACCTCGTCCAGCAGCTTCTCCTCACGGGCATAGCGGCCGCTTTCCCGCGCCAGACGCTCCACCGCGTTGGTGTGGGCCATCTCCACCAGGTGGGCCTTGTCGCCCCGCTGGGGCACATACAGCTGCACCTCGCTGCCCCGCTTCTGGTTCAGCGCCTGGTTGAGCGCCTCGGCGTCGGACGGCAGCTCGTCCACCGCGATCACCTTGGGCACCTGCTCGTCGTCCAGATAGTACCGGGGCAGAAATTCCTCCCGTGCCGCAGCGATATCTGCGGTATCGTGGAACAAAAATTCCCGCTTGTCGGTCAGCCGTCCTTCCCGGAAACGCAGCACCGCCGCGCACACGCTGCTGGGCGTACCGGCCAGCGCCACCACGTCCATTTCCACGTCCGGGTCCACGACCACCTTCTGCCCTGCCGACACCTTGGTGATGGCCGCGATCTGATCCCGCAGCAGCGCCGCCGTCTCAAATTCCAGCCGCTCGGACGCTTCCAGCATCCGGGCGTTCAGGTTTTTCACGATGTCCTTTTTGCCGTAGCGGATGAGCCGCACTGCGCCGCGCACGGCCTCGTTGTAGTTTTCGCAGCTGATCTTGCCGCTGCACACGGCCATGCACTTGCCGATGTGGGCGTTGAGGCAGGGCCGGCCCTTGCGCAGGTCCTGCGGGAAGCGTTTGGTGCAGCGCGGCAGCAAAAAGGCGTCCATCGCGCTTTCGGCCATCTCCCGCGCGGCAAAGCTGGAGGTGTAGGGGCCGATATATTCGGCGCCGTCCTCCTCCTTTTGCAGCACAAACGACAAACGCGGCCATTCTTCTTTGGTTATTTTGATATAGGAGTACCCCTTATCGTCCTTGAGCAGGATGTTATATTTGGGGGTGTGCGCCTTGATCTGGCTGGCTTCCAGAACCAGGGCCTCAAACTCGCTCTGGCACACGATGACGTCAAACGCATAGGCGTGGGCGATCATCTGGCTGACTTTGTTGTCGTGGGGTACGCCTTCCCGGAAATACTGGCTGACACGGGTGCGCAGCCGCTTGGCTTTGCCAATATAAATGATGGTGTCGCTCTTGTCCCGGATGATATACACTCCCGGCAGCAGCGGCAGCATACACGCTTTCTGGTAAAGCTCCTCTTTGGTCAATGCTCTGTCCTCCCTGTTGGGTTGTTTTTACCGCCTTCTTGAAAGAAAGCGGCGCAAAGAACTTTTACTATGCCAGCGCTGTTTATCCGGCAAACAGGAAGTTGCCTTAAAGCACATAGCTGTTTTTTTCGACCAAGTTATAGGGAAGCTCTGAATAAATCTGGTATGCAGATTGCCGGGCGAGCCGTGCCG
>CAZYAX010000239.1:0-3215 GCA_964646195.1 uncultured Faecalibacterium sp.
ACGGCTCGCCCGGCAATCTGCATACCAGATTTATTCAGAGCTTCCCTAAAAAATCTCGCTATTCCCCAATCCATTATTTGCGGCCATCCCAACCGGCGGGCGCCGCCGGACGCCGTGCAGGCGGGGCCGCACGCATTTGCTGCACCCACCCTTTTACACTGTGCCGAAAAACGCCTTGGCGATGTCGGCGCTCTGCTTGGCGTCGCGGGCGTAGTAGTCCGCGCCGATCTCCTTGGCGTAGCTCGCGGTGAGCACCGCGCCGCCCACCATCACCTTGCAGTCCAGTCCTGCCGCGTGCAGGGCCGCGATGGTCTCCTCCATACTCTTAAGAGTGGTAGTCATCAGGGCCGAAAGTCCCACCAGACGCACATTATATTGCCGCACGGCGTCCACCACGGCCTGCACCGGCACATCCCGGCCAAGGTCCAGCACCTCAAAGCCGTAGTTTTCCAAAATAACCTTCACGATGTTCTTGCCGATGTCATGCACATCGCCCTTTACGGTGGCCAGCACGATGCGGCCCTTGCTGCCGCCCGCGCCGCCCCGCCTGGCAATGGCGGTCTTGATCTCCTCAAAGGCACTCTGGGCCGCGCTGGCCGCCTGCAAAAGCTGCGGCAAAAAGAGCGTACCCTTCTCGTATTTTGCGCCCACTGTGTCCAACGCCGGGATCAGCGCCTCGTCCACCAGCGCCAGCGGCTCCTTGCGGGCCAGCAGCGCGCGGGTGTGGGCCGCAGCCTCACCCTTGAGGCCCTGCTCCACGGCCTTCATCAGCGGGGCGTATTCCCCGCCCGGGGGCGCGGCGCCGCCGTCCGGCTGCACCGCCGGGGGCCGCTGCGCTGCGCCGGGAACCTGCGCCGCCGGGGCCGGCACGCGCCCGGCGTACCGCTCGATGTAGCGGACGCTCTGCTTATCGCGGCCCGTCAGCACGTTAAAAGCGTACACCGCCGCCATCATCTCCTCACTGGCCGGGTTCATGATGGCCAGGTCCAGCCCTGCGTACATCGCCATGGTTAAAAAGGCCGTGTTCAGGTAGGGCCGGCAGGGCAGGCCAAAGCTGATGTTGGAAACGCCCAGCACCGTGCGCACACCCAGCTCCTGCTTGCAGGCGGCCAGCGCCTGCACGGTGGCCAGCACGTCCTCCTGCTGAGCGCTGGCGGTGAGGGTGAGGCAGTCGATGTAGATATCCTCGGGCGGGATACCCGCAGCCAGCGCTGCGTCCCGGATGCGCCGGGCAATAGCAACGCGCTGACCGGCTTCCTTTGGGATGCCGTGCTCGTCCAGCGTCAGGCCCACCACCGCCGCGCCGTACTTTTTGCACAGCGGCAAAATACGGTCCAGCACGGCCTGCTCGCCGTTGACCGAGTTGACGATGGGCTTGCCGTTGTACACCCGCAGGCCCCGCGCCAGCGCTCCTGCGTTGGAGGAATCCAACTGCAAGGGCAGGCTGACTACGCTTTGCAGCGCCTTGACCACCCGCTCCATCACGGCAGGCTCGTCCACGCCGGGCACGCCCACGTTCACGTCCAGCACGGCCGCGCCGCTCTCAGCCTGGGAGACGGCCTGCTCCAAAATATAGTCCATGTCCCCTTCACGGATGGCCTGCTGGAAGCGCTTTTTGCCCGTGGGGTTGATGCGCTCGCCCACCACCGTGATGCCGTCTACCACCACATGCTCTACTGGCGTACAGAGCACGGACTGCGCCGCATGGGCCGCGCGGCCCGGCTTGCAGCCCGCAAACACGCCGTTCAGCAGCCGGATGAATTCCGGCGTGGTGCCGCAGCAGCCGCCCGCCGCAAACAGGCCCAGCTCCTGGTAGGGCTTCATCTGCATGGCAAACAGCTGCGGCGTGATGTCGTAGCCGCTGCCGTCGGCGCGGGGCAGGCCCGCGTTGGGCTTGACGAACACCGGGAAGTCCCCCGGCAGCGCCTCCGTCAGCCGCTTTGCCATCGGGAAGATTTCCTTCGGCCCCAGGCTGCAGTTGATGCCCAGCGCGTCTGCGCCAAGGCCGTGGGCCGTGGCGGCAAAGCTCTCCACCGTGCAGCCGGTAAAGGTGCGCCCGCCCTGCTCGAAGCTCATGCTGGCAAGGATGGGCAGGCTGCTGTTCTCTTTGGCCGCCAGCAGCGCGGCCTTGAGCTCGTAGAGGTCGGTAAAGGTCTCAAAAAAAATCAGGTCGGCCCCGGCCTCTATACCGGCGCGCACGATGCGGGCATATTCCTGCACCGCGTCCTCAAAAGCCAGCGTGCCAGAGGGCTCCAGCAGCTCGCCCAGCGGGCCCACGTCCAGCGCAGCCAGCGCCCCATAGGGCGCGGCAGCCCGTTTGGCGCAGCCGATGCCCGCCGCGATCACCTGCTCCACGGTATAGCCGCAGCCCACCAGCTTTTTGGCGGATGCGCCGAAGGTATTGGCGTTGAGAATCCGGCTGCCCGCCGCCGCATAACGCGCATGGATGCTTTCGATCAGCGCCGGATTGGTGAGGTTGAGCGCCTCCGGCTTTTCGCCCAGCGCAAGGCCCGCTGCCTGCAGCATGGTACCCATGCCTCCATCCAGCAAAATCGTATTGGATCGGCAAAAAAGTTCTTCAGCTCTCACAGGTCTGCCCCCTCTTTCGGTATTCGCATTTTTCCCGCAGCGTGCAGTGGCCGCAGCCGGCCCGGTAGCCGGTCACCGGCGCATCGCTCACACCTAAAACGGCGGTCACGCTCTTGCGGGGCGTCATCAGGCAGTTCTCGGTCACGCACAGGCCGATGCGCCGCGGCGTATCCAGCGCCTGAGCCAGCAGCGGCTGCACCGTGATGGGCCAGTCGCCGTATCCCGGCGAGTAGCGCCCGGTGAGATACCGTCCCTCGGCCGCAAGCTGCGCCCGCAGGGCATTCTCGGCGGCGTCGCACATCTGCTCGGCCAGCGCACTGCCCAGCGCGTCGGACGCCGTGCCCGCTGCGATATCACCCACACCCGCGCGGCGGATCTGCCCGTCCGCGCCCGGCCCCAGCGTCACGGCCAGCAGCACGCACTCGGTGCAGCCGCGCAGGTGCCGGGCGACGTCCCCGCCGCGCAGAAGTCCGGCCAATGCGTCCACGCTGCCGCGCAGCCACACGGCCCGCGGCGTGGCCGCTGCCAGTAGCGGCGCGGCACAGCGCGCCAGCAAAGCGATAGTGGCAGGGTCTGCCTCACCCCGCACGCCAAAATACCGTGCGGCCTGCGCAAGGTCGATCTGC
>CAZYAX010000240.1:0-3204 GCA_964646195.1 uncultured Faecalibacterium sp.
CCTTAGCAGAATTTTGGAAAGGAAGGATCGTCATGTCTGAAAACACATTTAACTTTGACCTGGAGGCGCCGGCCACCCCCACGCTCACCCTCGACCCCACAGGCGAGCTGGGCACGCAGGAGGCCGCGCCCAAGCAGGCGCAGGCCGATGCGCCCAAGGTACAGCTGACGCCCGAGGAGCAGGCCACGGTGGATGCCTTTGCGGAAAAGATCGACATTACCAACAGCCAGCAGGTGCTGCAATACGGCGCGGCCTGCCAGAAAAAGATCGGCGACTTCTCCGAGGCGGCGCTGTCCAAGGTGGCTACCAAGGATCTGGGCGAGGTGGGTGAGATGATCACCGACCTGGTGGGCGAGCTGAAAAGCTTCAACGCCGTGGAGGAGGAAAAGGGCTTCCTGGGCTTCTTCAAGAAAAAGGGCGTGCAGTTGGAGCAGCTCAAGACCCGCTACAACAAGGCCGAGACCAACGTGGAGAACATCCAGTCCATGCTGGAGGGACACCAGGTGCAGCTGCTCAAGGACATCGCCATGCTGGATAAGATGTACGATCTGAACATGGCCTACTTCAAGGAGCTCTCGATGTATATCATGGCAGGCCGCAAAAAGCTGGAATCCGTGCGCGCCAACGAGCTGGAGGCCGCCTACGCCAAGGCAAAGGCATCCGGCCTGCCGGAGGACGCACAGGCTGCCCATGACCTGGCCGACCTGTGCGAACGCTTTGAAAAGAAGCTCTACGACCTGGAGCTCACCCGCAACATCAGCATCCAGATGGGCCCGCAGATCCGCCTGATCCAGAACAACGACACCATGATGGCGGAGAAGATCCAGTCCACCATCGTCAACACCATCCCGCTGTGGAAGAACCAGATGGTGCTGGCGCTGGGCCTTGCCCACAGCCAGCAGGCCATGCAGGCTGAGCGCGCCGTGACCGATATGACCAACGAGCTGCTCAAAAAGAACGCCGATGCGCTCAAGATGGGCACCATTGAGACGGCCCGCGAGGCGCAGCGCGGCGTAGTGGACATCGAGACGCTGCAGATGACCAACCGCAGCCTGATCGAGACGCTGGACGAGCTGAACAAGATCCAGACCGAGGGCCGCGCCCAGCGCGCTGCCGCGACCCAGGAGCTGAACCGGATCGAGGACGAACTGAAACAAAAGATGATGGAGATTCGCGGTTAAGATGGCAAATGCTGATTTCACCCCCAAACAGAATCAAAACCCCGGCGGCTTTGACGCGGGCAGCTACCACGCAAAAGCGCCCCAAGCCGAAGCGCCCCGCCTCACCCCGGCGCAGCAAAAGCTGGCCAGGCTGGAGCAGGCCCTGCCCGATGCGCTGAAAAGCCGTGCGGTGGCGCTGGCGCTGGCCGTGGCTGTGGCGCTGGTGTCCGTTGTAGGCTTTGGCGGGGCCAAGCTGAACGCCCGCTATAAGGACGCCCAGAGCTGGATCACCACCGGTGTGCAGGCCGACAACGGCTACGCGCTGGGAGTGGAGCTGAGCGAGCGCTCCTATGCGGCGGCCAACATTATCACCACCGCAGTCAACACGCCCGGCTTGGGCGAGGACAGCACAGAGGTGGTGCAGGCCCGCGCCGCGCTGGACGAGTTCAACCGGGTGCTGTCCGATTTGGCCGGGAGCGGCGAGGTGCACGCGATGTACAGCGCCGATATGGCGCTGGACGCAGCGGTGGATCAGCTCTATGGCCGGATGCAGGAGCTGGCCGAGGACCCGTTCAAGATGGGCGCAGTGCAGGGCCAATACGGCAACTTCAACAGCGCCGGCACCATCATCGGCCAGCTGGCCTATAATGAGGCCGTAGAAGAATATAATAAAGATACCGGCGGCTTCCCGGCTAATGTGCTGAAGGGCCTGCTGGGCATTCAGGAGGTGGAGCTGTTCGGATGAAAACATGGAAAAAACGGCTGTTTGCCCTGCTTTTGGTGCTGACGGTGAGTGTGGCGGCCCTGTGCCCGGCCGCGCTGGCCGTGGTGCGCCTGCCCAGCCTGCCCGCCAGCCAATGCGTGGTGGACGACGCGGGCGTTTTGTCCCAGAGCACGTTCACCTACTTTGACGAACTGAACGGCCAGCTTCAGGCAAATTGCTCCGGCGCGACGGTGGCGCTGCTCACCGTGCAGTACACGGGCAGCGCCTCCACCGAGGAATACGCCGTGGAGGCGTTCAACACCTGGGGCGTGGGCAGCACGTCCGAGAACAACGGCGTGCTGATCCTGCTGGTAATGGAATCGCCCTACTACGCCGACGGCGACTACTATGTGACCTACGGCGACGGCTTCCGCAACACGACGCTGGCCAAGCAGGTGAGCCAGATCGCCCAGAGCACCATGGAGGACTACTTTGTGGCGCGCAACTACGACGCGGCCGCCCAGGCCTGCGCAGGCGAGGTGGCCGACATCATCGCGGGCATCTATGGCGTATCGCTCAGCGGCGGGGCCGCGCCCCAGCCCAGCGATTCGGGCGACGGTATCTATGTAGTGATCGGCATCGTGCTGGCCATTTTGCTCATCGCATTTTTCTGTATCCTCCAGTCGGTGGGCGCCGGCTGGCGCCGGGGGCCGTTCGTGTGGTTCTTCGGTCCGCGCCGCCGGTACTACCACCGCTCCTACTATGAGCCGCGCCCGCCCCGCAGAGGCCCTTCGCCTCCTCCCCGCAGAGACCCGCCGCACGGTGGCAGCTCCGGCGGCTTTGGCGGTGATTTCGGCGGCGGCCATTCCGGTGGTTTCGGTGGCATGGGCGGCGGCAGCAGCCATGGCGGCGGCGGTGGCCGCGGCCGGTAAGCCTGCCCCTGCAGAGAAGGAGTGACGTGCACGATGGAAGTTTTGATTATTATTGTTATTGTACTGGTGCTGCTGGCAATCCTGATGCCGCGCGGCCCCCGTGGACCCCGTGGCCCGCAGGACCCCGGCCCGGGGCCGGGTGGCCCCTATTACGGCGGCTTTTGGGGCCGCCCGCGTAGGCCTCGGCCTCCGCGCCCACCCCGTCCGCCGCAGCCCCCGCGCCCGCCCCGCGGCGGCGGTATGGGCGGTATGGGCGGCAGCCCGCGCGGCGGCGGTGGCTTTGGAGGCTCCCGCGGCGGCATGGGCGGCCCCCGTCCGGGCGGCGGAAGCAAAGGCGGGCGCTCTGGCGGCTTTGGCGGTATGGGCGGCGGCAGCAGTCATGGCGGCGGCGGTGGCCGCGGGCGGTGAG
>CAZYAX010000241.1:0-3199 GCA_964646195.1 uncultured Faecalibacterium sp.
CGGCAATCTGCATACCAGATTTATTCAGAGCTTCCCTAAAAGGATTTTATCATAGATGGCGCGGGATTACAATGTGCAGGCAAAAAAGAAACGGCACAGCGCGGCGGCCGGCGGGCACTGGGTGAGCGCAGCCCAGTCCAGCAGGGCGGCGCATTCCCGGTAGAGCGCATCCTGCGTGGAGCCGAGCACGACCAGCACAAAGATGTGCCCGCCCCGGCGGGCATAGAGCGCGAGGCAGCGCCCGGCTGCCTGGGTATAGCCGGTCTTGCCGCAGAGGACGGCGCGGCGGTAATAAGCGGAACCGCCGTCCAGCATGGGATTGGTGGAGAGGATCTCCCGTGCGGCGTGGGCGTTGGTGGCAGGCAGCGTGTAGCGGGCCGTGCCGGCCACGCGGCGCAGCGTTTCGTTTGCAAAGCAGGCCTGGGCGATGCGGGCGATATCCTGTGCGGTGGAAACATTGCCCGCGTCATACAGCCCGTGCGGGCAGGAAAAGGCCGTGCCGGTGCAGCCCAGCTGTGCAGCCCGCTCATTCATCCGCGCCACAAAGGCGGAGATGCTGCCGCCGCCCAGCGTGTCGGCGATCACGCTGGCCGCGTCATTGGCGCTGGGCAACAGCAGGCCGTATAAAAGGTCGATCCAGCGTATCTCCTCGCCGGGCACCAGCTCCAGCGCAACGCCCCCGGCAGAATGGATCGCGGCCAATTCCTCC
Organism: uncultured Faecalibacterium sp.; assembly: GCA_964646195.1. Taxonomy (GTDB): domain Bacteria; phylum Bacillota; class Clostridia; order Oscillospirales; family Ruminococcaceae; genus Faecalibacterium. Next base: position 710 of record CAZYAX010000241.1, read on the forward strand.
GCCAGCCGTGCGGGCACGATGACGGTGCTTTGCAGGTCCGTGCCGCTTTCGGCCAGGAGCAGGGCGGTCATCAGCTTGGTGAGGCTGGCCACGGCGCGGGGTTCGTCCGCGTTTTGGGCCAACAGCACCTCGCCGGTGGTGCAGTCGCAGAGGTAGGCCGATTCCCCCGGCCGCACTGCGGGCGGCGGCAGCCTGCGCCTAAAAAGCAAAAAGATACCCGCAGCAAAGCAGGTCGCCAGCGCCAGCGCGCCCAGCCGCCGCAGAATACGCCTGCGCCTGCGCTGCGCGCGGGGAGAAGGCATGGTATGGCACATAAAAAACACCCCCGGTCAAAAAAAGCGCCTGACACGGCCACAGCGTATACGCCGGGCCGGCCGGGGCCTTTCGGGAACTTTGGGCCGCGCCGCATGGGCGCGGCCCAAAGTTCCCATGGTATGCTACCAGCATACCAGAACCGAGGGAAGAATGTTTTGAGGAACTATGGCAAAAACCCTGTTTTTTCCTTGCGGAAACCTTACGATTTTCTTACGGGCAGCATCACGGTAAAGGTGATCTGTCCGCCGGTACTGGCGGCGGTGATCTGCCCGCCGTGCAGCTCCACGATCTCCCGCGCAATGGCCAGCCCCAGCCCCGCGCCGCCGGTGGCGGAGGAGCGGGCCGAGTCCAGCCGAAAGAACTGGTCAAAGATGTGGGCCAGCTTTTCCGGCGGGATGGTGCGGCCCTGGTTGGTGAGGATGATGCACACGCTGTCGCCGTCCGGGCGCATATCCAGATGCACCTCGGTGCCCGGCGTGGCGTAACCGGCCGCGTTGCGGATGAGATTATCGAACACGCGGGACAGCTTGTCGGGGTCGCACAGCAGCGTTACGCCCGGCGTGAGCTGCACGCGCCAATGCAGATCCTTTTCCGCCAGGATGGGCTCAAACTCGCTCACGGTCTGCTCCAGCATCCGGGTCAGGTCGATCTGCTCCGACTCCAGCGTGAGGGCCGTGAGGCTAAAGCGGGTGATGTCGAAAAATTCGTTGATGAGGGTCTCCAGCCGCTCGGCCTTGTCCAGCGCGATGCCGGTGTACCGGGCACGGGTGGCGGCGGGGATCTGCGGCTCGTCCCGCAGCAGGGTCAGGTAGCCGATCACGCTGGTGAGCGGGGTCTTGAGGTCATGGGCCAGATAGACCACCAGATCGTTCTTGCGCTGGTCGGCCTCCCTGGCCAGCAGGGCGGCGCGCAGCGCGCGCTCCCGCGCCAAATTCAGCCCGTCCTGCACCTGGCCCAGCATGGGCGGGAGGGTGAGGGGCTCCTCGGTAGGCGCGGCCAGCCGTCCAGCGGCGGCCACTACGGCGTCCAGGCAGCGGACGGCCCGCAGCAGGAAGAACAGCCCGATGCCGGCGCCGCCCGCAAAAAAGGCCAACCCGGCCGCCAACGGAAAATAATCCTCGCACCAGTGCAGCACCTGGTAGACCGGGTCCTCTGGGTACCAGCGCATGGTGTGGCACCAGGCGCGCAGGGCTGCCGCTATGCCCAGCAGCGCCGCCGCGTAGATGGCCAGCGCAAGCAGGTAGCCCCAGACAAAACGGCCCTTCAGCCCGCTGCCGTGCAGCGTATCGTTTGCGTTACTCAACGGTGTAGCCCACCCCCCAAACGGTCTTGATGAACCTGGGCCGCCGCGCGGGCTCATGCAGCTTTTCGCGCAGGCGGGCGATGTGCGCCATGACGGTGTTGTTGTTGTCCAGGTATTTTTCGCCCCACACCGCCTCGAACAGCTCCTCGGAGGAGACCACCCTGCCCCGGTGCTCGCACAGGTACCACAGGATGGAAAATTCCCGCGGTGTCAGCGCGACCTCCGCGCCGTTCAGGGTACATTTATGGCTGTCTTGGCAGATGGTCAGCCCGCGCAGCGCGATCTCCTGGGGCAATGCGTCCAGCAAGCCGGCGTTGTAGCGCGTATAGCGCCGCAGCTGGGTCTTGACGCGGGCCAGCAGTTCCAGCGGGTTGAATGGCTTGGTAATGTAGTCGTCCGCGCCCAGCGAGAGGCCGGTGATCTTGTCCATGTCCTCCACCCGCGCGGTGAGCATGAGGATGGGCCACAGGTAGCTCTGGCGCAGCGTTCGGCACAAAGTAAAGCCGTCCATATCCGGCAGCATCACGTCCAGCAGCGCCAGGCTCAGCGGCTCGCGCCCGGCGATCTCCAGCGCCCGGGCCGCAGTGTAGGCCTTGAACACCGTGTACCCCTCGTTGGCAAGATAGACCTCCACCAGATCGGTGATGGCTTCCTCGTCATCGACCACCAGTATTTTTTCGTTCATACCTGCCTCCCGGGCGCAAGGAGCTTTTCCCGTCTTGCCCTCATGCCCTGCCGTAAATTTTGATTGCCTCCCGGCGCAAGGGCCCTCTGCTGCAAAGCATAACAAATCCGGCGCGGGACGTCAAGATGGGCGGGCAGATTTGCGCGGGCGTATGCGTGCGAGCTGCGGCGAATTTGCATTTTACACA
>CAZYAX010000242.1:0-3187 GCA_964646195.1 uncultured Faecalibacterium sp.
AAAAACTCCTGTTTTTCTCGGTCAAAACGCCGAAAGAACGAAAATATTTTTATACAATCTTGACAAAGCCCCTCCGGATGATTTAAACTTAGTTGGTTTCCATTATTGATTCCGGGGCGCCTGTGCCCCGAGCCGGCGCGCAGGCCCTTGTATTCCTGAAATAGAGAGGTTTTGATTTTATGGTTCGTAACGATTTGCGCAACGTAGCCATTATTGCCCACGTTGACCACGGTAAGACCACCCTGGTGGATGCCATGCTGCGCCAGAGCGGCGCATTCCGCGACAACCAGGTGGTGGCCGACCGCGTGATGGACAGCGGCGATATCGAGCGGGAACGCGGCATCACGATTTTGGCCAAGAACTGCTCCTGCACCTATAAGGGTGTAAAAATCAATATTGTGGACACGCCGGGCCACGCCGACTTTGGCGGCGAGGTGGAGCGCGTGCTTAAGATGGTAAACGGCGTGCTGCTGCTGGTAGACGCCGCCGAGGGCTGCATGCCCCAGACCCGCTTCGTGCTGCAAAAGGCCCTGCAGCAGAACCTGAGCCTTGTGGTGGCCATCAACAAAATCGACCGCCCCGACGCCCGCATCAAGGAGGTCATCGACGAGGTGCTGTACCTGCTGATGGATCTGGGCGCTTCGGACGAGCAGCTGGACTGCCCCATACTGTTCTGCTGCGGCCGCGCCGGCACCGCCAGCTTAGACCCGGACGTGCCCGGTACCGACCTGATGCCGCTGTTCGACACCCTGCTGGATACCATCCAGCCGCCGGAAGGCGACCCGGAGGCCCCGTTCCAGATGCTGTGCTCCTCGGTGGACTACAACGACTTTGTGGGCCGCATCGGCATCGGCCGCATCCAAAACGGCACCGCCAAGGTGGGCGAGGAAGTGCAGGTGTGCGACTGGCATAACCCCGACCTCAAGCTCAAGGGCCGTCTGACTAAACTGTACGACTTCCAGGCCAACGGCCGTGTGCCCTGCGACAACATCACCGCGGGCGACATCGTGGCTTTCTCCGGCCTGCCGGACGTGACCATCGGCAACACGCTGTGCTCCCCCGACCATGTGGAGCCGCTTCCCTTCCTCAAGATCAACGACCCCACCGTGGAGATGACCTTCTCGGTCAACGACAGCCCGCTGGCCGGCCGCGAGGGCAAGTACGTCACCAGCCGCCAGATCCGCGACCGCCTGCAAAAGGAGCTGCTCAAGGATGTGGCACTCAAGGTGGAGGATTCCGCCACCACCGACTCTTTCCGCGTGATGGGCCGCGGCGAGATGCATCTTTCGATCCTCATCGAGACCATGCGCCGCGAGGGCTACGAGCTGCAGGTCTCGCCCCCGCACGTTTTGACCAAGGTAATCGACGGCAAGACCTACGAGCCCATGGAGCAGGTGGTAGTCGATGTGCCCATCCAGTACCAGGGCGCGGTGATGACCGGCCTGGGCCAGCGCAAGGCGGTGCTCCAGCAGATGGATTCGCTGGGCGATACCCGCGTGCGCCTGGTATTCCGTATGCCCAGCCGCGGCCTGTTCGGCTACCGCAACGAGTTCCTCACCGACACCCACGGCGAGGGCGTGCTCAACCAAATCTTTGACGGCTACGACGTCTGGGCCGGCATGATCCCCAACCGCTCCACCGGCTCGCTGGTGAGCTTCGAGACCGGCGAATCGGTCACCTACGGCCTGTTCAACGCCCAGCAGCGCGGCACACTGATCATCGGCCCCGGCGAAAAGGTGTACGAGGGCATGGTCATCGGCTCCACCCCCACCGGTGAGGATGTGGACGTGAACATCTGCAAAACCAAGCACCTCACCAACACCCGCGCCTCCGGCTCGGACGATGCACTGCGCCTGGTGCCGGTAAGTCCCCTGAGCCTGGAGGGCTGCCTGGAATTTTTGGCGCAGGACGAGCTGCTGGAGGTCACCCCCAAGAGCCTGCGCATCCGCAAGCAGATTTTGAACCACGAGCTGCGCATGAAGGCGCGGAGCAAAAACAAGTAAAGAATCGTTCTGCCCTATCTTTTGATTATCGGCTGCCGCACTTTTGAGATTGCGGCAGCCTTTTTTCATTTTCCTCTATTATTTTTAATTCCCGCCTGAAATCGCAGAAATTCGATTTGCATTGTTGCAGCAAAGAATGTATAATAGAAGCACGCAACGCACGAAAGTAAGAAGCATCTGAGCGGCCCTGCACCGGCAAAGGTTTTGCTATGGCCTTTGTTTTTGTTGCTGTCCAGGTAATTTTTGTGTGCGGATGAGGAAACAAAACCAGGATAAAAGGAGCAACGTCAATGTACAAGATTACCGAAAAAGTCGCGCTGAATCCCACCGTGACGAAAATGGTCATCGAAGCCCCGCTGATCGCCAAAAAGGCGCTGCCGGGCCAGTTCATTATTGTGCGCCCGTTTGAGGACAGCGAACGCATCCCTCTTACCGTCGCAGGATATGACCGCGAGGCCGGCACCGTAGACATCATCTTCCAGATCGTGGGCGGCACCACCATGGAGCTGAACAGCCTCAACGCGGGCGACAGCGTCCACGATTTTGTGGGCCCGCTGGGCCGCGCCACCGAAACCGGGGGCCTGAAGAAGGTCTGTGTCGTAGGCGGCGGCGTGGGCTGCGCCATCGCGTACCCCGTGGCCAAAAAGCTGCACGACGATGGCTGTGAGGTTCACAGTGTGATCGGCTTCCGCAGCAAGGATCTGCTGATCCTTGAGGATGAGTTCCGCGCGTGCAGCAACGAGCTGCGCGTGATGACCGACGACGGCAGTTACGGCACCAAGGGCGTGGTCACCGCCGCACTGGAGGAGCTGGTCAAAGCCGGCAACCAGTACGACGAGGTCATCACCATTGGCCCGCTGATTATGATGAAATTCGTCGTCAAGACCTGCCAGAAGTACGGCCTGAAGAGCGTTGTCTCCATGAACCCGATCATGATCGACGGCACCGGCATGTGCGGCGGCTGCCGCCTCACCGTGGGCGGCAAGACCAAGTTTGCCTGCGTGGACGGCCCCGATTTTGACGGCGACCTGGTCGATTTTGACGAAGCGATGGCCCGCGGCACTATGTTCCGCCCCTTTGAGGCCCATGCGCGTGAAGCAGCCTGCAATCTGCTGAACAAGGAGGTAAAGTAAGGTTGAAACATTGTAATTTAAGCACCATACCGAAAAAGGGCGCAAAATACC
>CAZYAX010000243.1:0-3178 GCA_964646195.1 uncultured Faecalibacterium sp.
TGCGCGCCAGCGCGCAGATGCGTTCGATCTGGTCGTCCGGCGTAGTGCAGGTGCCCACGGGGTGCGGGTGCTTGGTGTTGGAGCCGTGGAAGTCAGTGCCGCCGGTGGAGATCAGGCCGTACCGCTCGCACAATGCGCGGCATTCGGCCTTGTCCTCCTCGCTGTTGCGGGGATGGTCGATCTCGATGCCGTCGATGCAGCCCTCCGCAGCCAGCTGGCGCACCAGAGGCATGCTCTTGTACACCGTCGGGTGGGCGAAGATCACCACGCCGCGGGCTGACTGGATCGTGCGCAGCACCTCGTCCACCGGTGGATACTCCGGTGTGTGCAGCACGATGCCCCGCGGCTCCCAGCCAAACAGGTGGGAATACTGCGGGCCGTAGATGCCCTGCGCCAGCCCCAGCTCGCACAGGGCCTGCATGATGCCGCTCTTGAACAGCACGCCGCTGTCCCGCGCGTATTCCAGCGCCTGCTCGGTGCGAAACTGGGGGTAGAGCTCTTCCAGCTCGCGGGCGCTTTGCAGGCAGCAGGCGTTGCGCCGCTGGGCTAAAAGGTCGCAGTGAGCACGGATGGCGGCGCAGTCATCCGGCCAGTAGCACAAAAGATGCACCCGGTGGCTGTGCTCGAAATCGTAGGCTGTCAGCTCAGTGGCGGGGATCAGGTGCACGCCGTCCTGCACGGGGTGCTCATAGGCGTAGCGGACGCTCAGCATGGTGTCGTGGTCGGAGATGGCCATGGTGTGCAGGCCGACGCGCGCCGCCATTGGGGGGAGGCGTTGGATGGGCACCGAGCCATCCGAGCAGGTAGTGTGGGTATGCAGATCACCCGGCATGAAAAGGGCCTCCTTAATGTTTATAGAAATTGATCAGGCAGCCATCGGCCAGAATCCGGCGCTCATCCGCCGTAAGGGGAGCCATGTACAGCTCAAATTCTTTTACAGTATCGCCCAAAACATAGGCCTTGATGCCTTGCAGGCCGCCCTTGAGCACGGCGCGCACATTGGGGATTAGGATGGCGTCCCCCAGGCCGAAGGGGGTTGGCCCGGCGATCTGAAGCGGCAGCATGCCCCAGTTGATGAGGTTGGAACGATAGCGCTTGGTGGCGTATTCCACCGCGATGTTTGCGCCCGCGCCCAGCACACGCTGGCAGCTGGCGGCCTGCTCGCGGGCGGAGCCGTCGCCGGGCTTGACCGCAAAAATGGTGGACGCGATCTGCACATCCTGCCAGGTCAGCGCCTCGCAGCCGGGCACGGTGTGGATCTTCTCCAGCAGGGCGGCGTCAGCGCTGCCCGCGCGGCGGGCCTGCTCCTCATCGCGCACCGCCTTGGCGCGGGCCACATAGGCCGGGTCCTTGCGACTGAGGGTGAACTCCGCCAGGCCCAGGGGATTGGAGCGGTAGGAGCTGGTCTCACCCGAGGGGATCAGCTCGTCGGTGGTGGTTACCGGGTCGGTGATGTAAGACACGACCTTGAGCAGCAGGTTTTCGCCCAGAGGCGCAATCTCCGGCCAGTCCTTGATGTTGGGGCCGAGCTTGAGCAGCGCCTCATAATCGCCCTTGCCGAAGCCCTGGTACACGCGGGTGTCGTAGCTGGAGGGGTCGTACCGGTACTCCGGCACGGTGGGGTCGTAATCGATGTCGGTGGCCGGGGTGAGGATACCGCCGTTGGCGGTGGTGGCCGCGATGCTGCGGGCGTCCATCAGGGCCACGCCGGAGAGCTGTCCGCTGCCGGGCTTGGAGCCTTCGCGGTTGGGGAAGTTGCGGGTGGTGTGGCGGATGGACAGCGCGCCATTCGCCGGCACGTCGCCTGCGCCGAAGCACGGGCCGCAGAACGCGGTGCGGATGGTCGCGCCGGCGGCCATCAGGGTGGAGATCGCGCCGGTGCGCACCAGCTCCATCATCACGGGCTGGCTGGCCGGGTAGACGCTGAGCGCGTAGTCGCCGCAGCCGCCGGTGCGGCCCTTGAGGATGGCGGCTGCCTCCACGATGCTGTCGTACAGGCCGCCCGCGCAGCCGGCGATCACGCCCTGATCCACGCGCAGCCTGCCGTTCTCGATCTTGCCCACAAGATCCAGCGAGACGTCGCTGCGGCCCACCAGCTTTTTCACGTCCTCCTCGCACGCATGCAGGATCTCTTCGAGGTTGGCGTTCAGTTCCTCGATGGTGAACGCATTGGACGGGTGCATGGGCAGCGCGATCATCGGGCGGATGGCGGAGAGATCCACCTTCACTACGCCGTCGTAGTAGGCGAGGCCGGCTGGGGCCAGCGGCTTATAGTCCGCCTTGCGGCCGTGGGCGGCCAGATAGTTTTCGGTAATGGTATCCGTGCACCAGATGCTGGACAGGCAGGTGGTCTCGGTGGTCATGGCGTCGATGGCGTTGCGGGTGTCCTGGCTCAGGGTGGCGATGCCGGGGCCCACAAACTCCATGATCTTGTTTTTCACATAGCCGTTTTTGAACAGCGCGCCCACCAGTGCGATGGCCACGTCGTGCGGGCCGCAGCCCACCGGTAGCTTCCCGGTGAGGTAGATGGCCACTACACCGGGGCATGCCACGTCGTAGGTGCGGCCCAGCAGCTGCTTTGCCAGCTCGCCGCCGCCCTCGCCGATGGCTATGGTGCCCAGCGCGCCGTAGCGGGTGTGGCTGTCTGACCCGAGGATCATCTTGCCGCAGCCCGCGAACCGCTCGCGCATATACTGGTGGATCACGGCCAGATGCGGCGGTACAAAAATGCCGCCGTACTTTTTGGCGGCCGAAAGGCCGAACCGGTGGTCGTCCTCATTGATGGTGCCGCCCACCGCGCACAGGCTGTTGTGGCAGTTGGTGAGCACATAGGGCAAAGGGAACCTTTCCAGCCCGGAGGCACGCGCCGTCTGGATGATACCCACAAAGGTGATGTCATGGCTTGCCATGGCGTCGAATTTGATTTTCAGGTGTCCGGCGTCGCCGCTGGTGTTGTGGGACTGCAAAATATCCCATGCAATGGTGCCGGTTTTGGCATTCTGAATGGCTGCCGCGTCAAATCCCTTGGCCGCCAATGCCGCCGGCGCATTGCCGTCCGCGGCGATCCACTCGCCGCGCGCCCAATACGCGCCGCCGTTTGTGCATTGGATCATATTTATCCGCCTCTCTTTTGTCGATTTTAGGGAAGCTCTGAATAAATCTGGTATGCAGATTGCCG
>CAZYAX010000244.1:0-3173 GCA_964646195.1 uncultured Faecalibacterium sp.
TGTGCCCGGTGGCGGGAGGCGCGGCCTGTAAAAAGAATGATCCCATAAAATACAAACAAAGAAAAGAGGTGAAACAAATGGACGACTGCCTGTTTTGCAAGATCGCAGCGGGCCAGATCGCCTCGAACAAGCTGTTTGAGGACGAGCGGCTGCTGGCGTTTTACGACATCGACCCACAGGCCCCGGTGCATTTTCTTGTGATCCCCAAGGCGCACATTAACTCCGCAGCGGAGCTCACCGAGGACGACGCGGCGCTGCTGGGCCATGTGTACGCCGTCATCGCGCGGCTGTGCAAGGAGCTGGGCTGCGACAACGGCTACCGCGTCGTTACCAACGTGGGCGAGGACGGCGGCCAGAGCGTGAAGCACCTGCACTTCCATGTGCTGGCAAAGCGCAGCCTGGCCTGGCCTCCGGGCTGACCGCACCGACCACCTGAAAAAATTGTAAGGAGAGACAGTTATGGCTGAAACGTATACGCTAAAGGTCGCGGGTTTGACCCGCGAGCTGACCATTTGCAAAGTAAACGACCACATGGACATTGCCGCCTTTATCATGCTGGGCGACAGCGAGCTGACCGTGGCCGCGGCTGCCGAGCTGCTGAAAAAGTGCCCTGAATTTGACGTGATCCTTACCGCCGAGGCAAAGGGCATCCCTGTGGCGCACGAGATGAGCCGCCAGAGCGGCAAGCCCTACATCTGCGCGCGCAAGAGCGTCAAGCTCTACATGAAGGACCCGGTGATCGTGGAGGACCAGTCCATCACCACCGAGGGCAAGCAGAAGCTGGTGATCGACCGCAAGGATCTGGAGGCCATGAGCGGCAAGCGCGTGCTTGTGGTGGACGACGTAATCTCCACCGGCGGCTCCCTGCTGGCGCTGGATGCGCTGGCTGAGCGCACCACCTGCCAGATCGTGGGCCAGGCGGCCGTGCTGGCCGAGGGCGACGCAGCCAAGCGCAAGGATATCATCTTCCTTGAGCCGCTGCCGCTGTTTTTCCACTAAGCGATGAGACGGCCGCTCTGTGCGTTCTGCTTTAGCGCGCTGGGCGCACAGCTGGCGTTTCTCTTCCTGCCGCAGGCGGTGCTTTGGCCGCTTGCGGCTTTTTGTGCTGCCATAGGGGTGGGCGCCTGCCTGTGGAACAGGCGGCGCGGCCATGGGCCCGGGTACGCCGCCTGTCTGTTGGCGGGCACAGTGCTGGGGCTGCTGCTGGCCTGCGGCGGCGCGTGGAGGATGAACCGCCTCACCTGGCGCTACGACAGCCGGGAGCTGCGCCTCACAGCCCGTGTGGAGAGCGTGTCGGCCTCCTACTACGAGGGCACGGTGCGTGCGCAGCTGTGGGTGGAGCAGGCGGACGGGCAGCGAGCCGGGTTCCGTTGCCTGTGCATCTGCATGCCCACCTGCGAGGCGGGCGAGCGCATCACCGGCCGGTTTACGCTGGCGGCTCCCGGTACGGCGGACCGGATCGACCGCTACGCCGACGGCATCGCCTTTTTGGCAGAGTATCAGGACGGGCTGCGCAGCGGCGGCAATGCGTGGGACTTCCGCTCCATAGCCTGCCGGGTGCAGCGGCGGCTCAGCGCGGCGCTGCGCCAGGGCATGAGCGCGGACGCCGGCGGCGTGCTTGCGGCTATGACCGTGGGCGACCGCAGCAGCCTTTCGGCCGAGCTGAACGCAGCGTACCGCGCGGCGGGCCTTTCGCATGTGCTGGTGGTGAGCGGCATGCACGTCTCCATCCTGTGCGGCGGCGCGCTCACGGGCCGCGCCGCCGGCAAAAAACGGGAACGAAGCCGCAAAAGCCGCGTTGCACAGGCGGCTGCCAGCATGGGCGCAGCCACGCTGCTGGCGGGCGTCACCGGCTTTACGCCTTCGGTTCTGCGGGCCGGTGGGGCGGTGTGGATCAGCGCGATTGGCGTGCTGGTGTACGGCCCGGCGGACGCGCTCACCTCGTTGGGCGTGGCCGGCGTGTGCATGACGTTGGGCAACAGCTATGCGGCCTGCGATGTGGGCTTTGAACTTTCCTTTGCGGCGGTGGCGGGCACATTAACCGGGGCGGAGCTGGCCCGGCGCGCCAAGGATACCTGGGGCAGGCGGCTGCCCCAGGCGGTGAAGGGCCTGCTGGAAACGGTTTGCATTTCGGCGTGCGCCTCGGCGGCCACCTTCCCGGTGCTGGTGCTGCGGGGCATGAGCGCCAGCCTCTATGCGCTGGTATCCAGTGTGGCGGTGCTCTGGCTCGTGCAGCCCATTTTGCTATGTGGCCTGGGCGCGGCGCTCACCGGCCTGCTGCCGCTGCTCGCACCGCTCTACCGGTTGTTTGCGCTGGCGGGCGAGCTGCTGGCCGGCGCGCTCAACGCCTGGGCGCGCATGGCAGCCGGCTGGCCGGGCGCGCAGCTCTATTTTGAGACGAAGTATGCAGCCCTGGTGAGCCTGACTCTGATTGGCTTGGGCCTGCTGGCCGCCCGCTGGAAGGTGCGCCTGCGCTGGGCGGCCCCGGCGCTGTTGATGACGGCCGCGGCGGCGGTATCGCTGGGCAATGCACTCTCGCGGGACGTGGTGTCTGTGGCGCTGCTGGGCTCCAGCCGCTCGCCGGTGGTCGTGGTGACTGAAAACCGGCAGGCGATGGTGCTGTTCCGGGGCGGCAGCTCGGAGCAGTATGCCGTAGAGCAGTACCTTGCGCAGCATTCCATCGACGGTGTGGAACTGCTGGTCGATCTGCGCACCAGCCCCGGAACAGCGTGTACGCTGGAGGCCGGGCGCACGGTCTCCATGGCGGAGCTGACGGATTACCGCACGGTTGCGGCCGGTTTTGGGGATGTAGAGGCCGAGCTGTTCTGCACCCGGTCGGGACACATTGTGCGTCTGACCGTGGATGGCCGGCGGCTGGTGACGCTGAGCGGCAGCGCGGAGCTGGCGCAGAGGGTGCATGCGGACTGGCTGCTGGCCTCGGCGGCGCGGCCGGACTCCTTTGCCTGCGACAATATCCTCACCCTGAGCGGCTCGTATGCCTGGCTGGAGGGAACCGGCGGCAGGGTCGTGACCGGCGCGCCCGGCCTGACGCTGCGCCTGCGGCCGGGTGGCGGCGTGCGCATTAAGGGTGCAGCCGGGCAGGAGGAGCAGCCGTCATGACAGGCGATTGGACGGCATCGGTTTGGAGCACCTTGGCCCTGCGGGGCGGGGAA
>CAZYAX010000245.1:0-3153 GCA_964646195.1 uncultured Faecalibacterium sp.
ATTCAGAGCTTCCCTAAAGCGTTAGCCGGGATTTATTCAGAGGGCCCTTTTGTTTGTAAAATGCCCCGGACTGCCTTGCGGCGGCCCGGGGCGCGTGCTTACAGGATAGGGAAACGGGCTGCCTTATCGGTCACCGCAGATCATTTCTTCTGGGGGCCGTCGTCCCAGGTGATCCAGGTGCCGATAAAGGTGGCTATAATGCCCACAATCGCAATCACGATCAGCGCGATCATGCCAAACAATGCGTTCTCGCCGGGCGCGGGATCCGGGTTGATGAAGCAGGGCCATGCGAACAGGCCCATGCCGCCGGACATATACTTCTTGATGCCCATCAGGCCGATAACGCCGCCGCCGATGGCGGACACCACGCAGGAGATGACGAAGGGCTTTTTCTTAGGCAGGGTAATACCGTAGATAGCCGGCTCGGTGACACCGAAGAAGGCGGAGATCAAGGCCGGGATGGCAATGCCCTTGGTGCGCTGGTTCTTGGTCTTGAGCACAACGGCAGCCAGAGCGCCGAACTGCGTCCAGGAGCAGATGTTGTTGGGGGACAGAACGAAGTCGTAGCCCAGCGTGCCCATGTTGGCGTACATAAGCGGAACCAGACCCCAGTGCAGGCCGAAGATAACGAAGATCTGCCAGGCAGCGCCCACGCAGGCGCCGGCCACAGCGCCGCCCACCACGGGCAGGCCGTACAGCAGGCCGAAGAACCACTGCAATGCGCCGCAGATCAGCGCGGAAACAGGGCCCACGACCAGGAAGGTCAGAGGCAGCATGACGCAGACGGTGCACAGCGGAACCAGGAACAGCTTGACCATATCGGGGATGATCTTGCGGAAGAAGGGATACACCCACTTGCCGGTGACCAGGCAGGCCAGCAGGATGGGAACGACCGAGCTGGGATAGCCGGAAGCCGGGAAGAACACCGGGATCTTGAGGAAAGTGGTAGTGTAGCTCATCTCGAAGGCAGTGCCTGCAAAGACGGTGCCCAGAGCCTCGCCGCTCTTGAGGGCGATCATATTGGGATACAGCAGGCCGGCGCCGATAGCCATGCCGATAAATTCGTCAAACTTGAACTTCTTGGCGCAGGTGTAGCCCAGGAAGATGGGCAGGAAGTAGAAGAAGCCGTCGCCGAAGGCGTAGAGGATCTGATATGTACCCCAGCTGGAATCCATCCAGCCCATCGAGGTGCAGAAAGCGAGCATGCCCTTGACCATACCGGAAGCGCCCAGGCAGCCCAGAGTCGGCTGCATACAGCCGGAAACAATATCGATAAAGGCGTTGAGAAGGTTCTGCTTTCCGCCGGAGCCGCTGCCGCCGTCGTCCACGGCGTTGCCGTCCTCGTCCACCGTGCCGGCCGCCAGTGCTTCGAGATGGCCGACCGCGACCACTGCGTCATACACATCGGGGACGTGGTTGCCGATGACCACCTGATACTGGCCGCCGGCCTGAATGACCGTGACGATGCCGTCGGTGTCCTTGAGGACATCGGTCTGGGCCTTGCTCTCGTCCTTCAGGTTGAAACGCAGGCGGGTAACACAGTGTTTGATACCCGTGATGTTGGCCTTGCCACCGACATTTTGGATAATAATGCGGGCAAGACCGTCGTACTTGCTAGCCATAAATTGCTCCTCCTTGAATTGTTGGATCATTGCTTCATCGGGTGTGACCGCAAGGCGGCTGCGGATGAGCTCCGCCGCAGCGACACCTTCGAGGGCGCGCACTGCGCCCAGATCTACAAGGCTGCGGTCCTTGACGGCAACAAACAGCCTGCCGCCGCGAAAATCGCTGCGGGTGGTATTATCCCGGCCGCCGATCACGGCCCAGAGCTGCTCGCTCCATTGGTTCGGCTCCATTGTAGACCCCCTTTGCCGGTGATGCTTTATAATGCTCCCGCCGACGCGCGCCATCGGCAGGCTCATTCAAAACAAAGCTCCCAGAGCAGGCCGGCAGCGAGCGTGGCGCTACCTCTGCCGTCCCCGGCCTGCCTGGAATCACGCCCCTCCTGCATGGGAAGGTGACGCTCGAAAAGATAGAGGACGAGGCTATTCCTCGCCCGCCTCCCGCACGCGGTTGATGTGCAGCATGAGAAAGAGCGTTTCTTCCTCATTGCACACCCAGCCGTGCTCGCGGAGCAGATATGCGCTGACCTTTTTCGCGCATACATGGATATCAGGATATTCCCGCGCCACCGACCGCAGCATGCTGCCGCCGCATTTTTCGTCGGTCTCGCCCCGCATCAGGCGCTGGATCAAATAACGCAGGTGCATGGCAAAGCGGGAATAGTAAAAGCTCTCCTTGTCGAGCTGGATGTTCAGCTCCTGTTCCACGATGTGGTTTACATCCTCGATCACCTGGAGGGTGAGCATCGTGGTATGGATGTCGTCGGCTTCCGCCTCGGCATTGATGAGGTGCATGGCGATGTTCACGGCCTCGCCGTCGGGCAGGCGCACACCGGCGTATTCCTCCAGCGTATCCAGCGCCTGCCGGCCCAGCGCCGCCTCCTTGGGGTACAGATGCTTTACATCGTAGGCAAGCGGCGTATTCACCTGCAGCCCCTTGCGGATGCGCTCAATGGCAAAATTCAAGTGGTCGGCCAGCGTAAAGGGCAGATTGGGGTTGAGCTCGCAGTCCAGATCCAGCTCGGCCTGCTCGAAAATATCTGCGCTGGCCAGCATCACTGCCTGCGGGATCTCCGCGATCATGCTGAAATACTTGGGGTTCACATCATAGAACGTGCGCTCTACGTTGGACAGGTCGGTCAGCTCATAGGGAACCTTGGGAAAGCCTACGCCCTTACCCAGGACGATCAGCTCCTTGCCGCTGTTGTCCACCGCCAGGGCGGCGTTCGTATTGATGCGTTTTGTGATTTTCACGCTCCGCCGCTCCTCCCGCTTTTCAACGGATAGCTTCTCCGCAGGAAACTACCCTCCCATATCAATATCATAAAAATCGTAAAAAATAACCCCGGAACAACTACAAACACTTCGGCCCTTAAAAAGATCCGTCTTGCAAGTAGCGCCTCCGAGGAGTAACACCTTGTCTTTAACTATTGAGAGTTTAACATAATTTGTTCATATTTGTCTATTGGCGGAAACAACAAAGAAAAACACTTGGAATTGTAAAAAATAACGAACAAATTTGAAAAACACA
>CAZYAX010000246.1:0-3143 GCA_964646195.1 uncultured Faecalibacterium sp.
AAAAGGGCATCCGCCCCGCTCGTCAACCGAGCAGGCGGATGCCCTCCTGTTTTAATACACTACGGAATATTTCATCAAAATTCAACTGTTCCAGCTTATCCTGTACGCAAAAGGTAACCACTCCGTGCAGGCTCACGGCTTCCACGCCCAGCAGCCCCTCGTCCGGCGGCACCCAGACAAGGTAATCCTTTATGTATCCGCGCAGCTCCTCCGGCCCGCCCGCCAGCGGGTCGCCCAGGTAGCTGAGCCACACGTCGGGCTGGAAGCCCATCGCATATTCCCCCATCTGGAACACCCGGCGCTTGATCCGCAGCGGCGCTTTCATCCGGGAAACCTCGTAGGCCCAGCCCGTGGCCTGCGCCAGCAGCATCCGCACCGTTTCGTCCTGCATATTGGCGCGCACGCCCGCGTCGATGGCCTGCACACAGTCCGCCACAGACCCGTTTGGACTGATTTGCACGTCCTCCTGCGCAATGGTCACGCAGTTGTACAGCGCCTCCGGCACCCCCATGGCCCGGCGCGCGTCCACCGCGTAGCTGTAGCGAACGGTATCCCGCCCGCCGCACATCCGCGCGGCGCGGCACAGTGCGCCCAGCATATAGGAAAACGGCTTGACGCCGGAGCGCTGCGCCGCCGCGATCCAATCCGCCTTGGCCGTGCGGAACACCCATTGCCGCGGCTGGCCCGCTTTCCGGGGTGGGCGCTCTCTTTTAAGGTCTGCATCCACCCTGTACTTTTCATACAGCCGGGCAAATTCCTCCATAGGGTACATCGGCGCGCCGGTCAGCTCGCTGCCCGCAAGGCTTGCGCTGTAGCGCCGGTTGCAGTATTCCAGCGCCACCTGCGTCAAAAACCGCGTAATGCCGCGCCCGTCCGTCAAAAAGTGAAAATAGTCGCAGCAAAAGGTATTTCCCTGGCATAAAAAATAGAACAGATAGCCGTTGGTCTCCTCGGGGATGGCGCGCGGACGGATACCCGTTTCACCCAGCAGCGGCAAGCCATCATCCTGCGGCGGCGCGTCCCCGGGCTTGCCCTCACCGTATACATGGATACCTGCAGCATTGCCGCCCTGCGGCGGCGGGGTTACTTCCACCACCACGGGCGGCAGGCCATTGTCCCGCAAATGCGGCGTATCCTTTTCCCACACAAGCGCCGTGCGGAAATAGGGGGCGCGCGCCAGCACATCCTCCAGCGCGGCGCGCAGCGTTTCCGGTTCGACCGCGTCCGGCAGGGTCAGCGCCAGGCGGCAGATGTTGTTCTTGCCGCGCAGCAGGTACATCATTCCCTGCGGAATAAACTGCGCCGGATCCTCCAGCCTTAATTTAGTCTGCATCGTGTTTCCCTCCCTTTAGCCGCGCAGCAGCTTGCCCGTAGCGTTGCGCGGCAGCGGCCCCGCCGAAAACTCCACCGCTGTGATGCGCTTGTACAGCGGCAGCGTGCGGTTCACCTCCGTGATAAAGGCGCGCACCGCCGCCTGCCGGTCCTGCGCGCAGCAGACCACCGCGCAAATTCTATCGCCCTTTTCTTTTACGAGCACCTCCTGCACATCCTCGCTCTTGTCCAGCAGCTCCTCCAGTTCTTCGGGGCTGACGTTTTCGCCGCTGGAAAGGATGATGAGGTTCTTCTTGCGGCCCGTAATGTACAGGTAGCCCTCCTCGTCCAGACGGGCCAGGTCACCGGTGTGCAGCCAGCCGTCCCGCAAAATTCCGGCGGTGGCCTCCGGGTCCTTGTAATAGCCCAGCATCACCGAATCGCCCTTCATGCACAGCTCGCCGTCCTCCAGCTTGTACGCGCAGTTGTAGTCGCACCGGCCCACCGATTCGATATGCCGCAGCTCCTGCGACATGTTCATCGCGCCGTCGCCGCAGGCCTCGGTCAGGCCGTAGAGCTGCATGATATAAAAGCCCTCCTGCATCAGGTCTTTCATCATGTAGAGATCCGACTTGGCTGCGCTGCACATCAGCATCCAGAGCTGGCCCAGCTTCTCGCGGCGGCCCTTTTTTACGTCCCGGTAAATGGATTTTAAGATCACGGGCACGATCTGCACCGCATCGCTCTTCATCACCTGGAGGTCGCGGTAAAAGTTCTTGATATCCAGGCAGAGGTTGTTGGTGTTGCCGGAAATGCTCCAGGAGTTAAGGCTGGTAAAGCAGGCGATGTGATACATGGGCAGCACATTGAGCAGTGAGAACCGATACTTCTTGGGCAGGCCGCGCTGGCCGGCCAGATACTCGAACGACACCCAGAAATCCATCGGCGCAAACAGGTTCCGCTGCGAGAGCATCACGCCCTTGGGCCGGCTGGTGGTGCCGGAGGTGAACATGATAAACGCCAGCGCGTCCACGTCCTCGCAGGGCTCCAGCTCCGCCAGCTCCCCGCACGCGGTGAAGGAATCCAGCGCCAGCTGCACACCTTGGTAGCCGTCCAGCAGGGACGGCTCGCGCTCCAAATAGCTGCCGTCGTGGAGGAGGCAGCTCACTTCGGCAAAGTCCAGTTCATAACGCACCTCGTCCGGGCTGTTGGCAATGTTCAGCGGCACCAGCACCGCCCCCGCCGCGATCGTGCCGAAAATACCCACCACATAGTGGTAGGAGTTGTGCGCCAAAATGGAGATGTGCGTGCCCTTCAAGTGAGGCACATTGCGGCGCAGGTGCGCCACAAAGCGGCGGATATCCTGTGTAAATTCCCGGTAGGTGATCTCCCGCACCGCCTGCTTTTCTTCGTCGTAATACCGGATCGCAATGCGGTCCGCGTAGACCGTCTCCATCTGGAGCACATGCTCATACATCGTCGAAACCATATTTTTTCTTCCCGCCTCTGTTTTGCTTTTTGTATACTTGTATTACAAGTTCAGGTCGATTATACACTTTCGCCCTTCTGCCTGTCAATGCTTTTTTGCTATTTTATCTGGGCAAAGGCCATGCAGCTCCTTCTCTGCACAGCGGCGAGCCGCGCAAAAAACGCCGTATGAGCTTGCCGGCATGAAAAGCATCCAGCGCACGTTCTACGACGTAGATCCCCGGTACGCCCAGCTGATCGCCGAGCTGCCGCAGGCGGTGCTGCCGGCCAGCGCGGGCTACAATGCGGCATACAAAGGACACAGACTGTGGAACAGGCGGTGTCGGTCATGTGCAATTTGAGCA
>CAZYAX010000247.1:0-3138 GCA_964646195.1 uncultured Faecalibacterium sp.
CGCAGGGCTGCGGCAAGGTAAAAAAGGCCGTGTTCAAAATCGCGCTGGATGAAGAGGACGATGCGGCAAAAGCGGAATGATCCGTTTTGCCTGATAGAAAAAATATCGAGAATACAAAGATTTTCCTTCGCTGACCGCCTCTTTCCCTCCCATAACGTCTGGCCATATTTATGTTCACACCGCTTTCATCCGGAAAAACCGGATGTGATGTCTCTGTCGTCTTCGCAAATCCACTCCATTGTTCTTGCCCCTTTCCTTTCCAGTTTACAACTGTTTTTTCTGTCCGGGGTATAGGGGCACCCTGAAACCAAAAGCTGGCATCCCCAGACCCCAAGGGCCTCGGGGCGGGTGCCAGTTTTTATATTTTGCTTTTTCCGTTTTGATTTGGGGCCTTTTGCGCCCCTTTCGGCTTTTGACCGCCGCGGAATTATCGGTCCAGCGCTAAAATGGCCGCCTTCATTTTTTCGGCCGCCGTCCTGGTCTTTTCGGCATCGCCGAAGGCCGTCAGGCGGAAGTAGCCCTCGCCGCACGCGCCGAAGCCCACGCCCGGCGTGCCCACCACACCGCAGGTTTGCAGAAGCCAATCGAAGAAATCCCAGCTCTTCATGCCGCCGGGGCAGCGCAGCCAGATATAGGGGCTGTTTTTTCCGCCGCAGTACCACACGCCGCACTCGTCCAGCGCGCTGGCGATCACCCGCGCGTTGCGGCGATAGTAGTCCAGGTTGGCCTGAATCTCCGCCATGCCGCTCTCGGTAAACACCGCCGCTGCCGCGCGCTGCACCACATAGGGCACGCCGTTGAACTTGGTGGTCTGACGGCGCAGCCACAGCTTATTCAGGTTCATGCCGTCGCGCTCCAGCTCGTGGGGCACCACCGTGTAGCCGCAGCGGGTGCCGGTAAAGCCCGCGATCTTGGAGAAGGAACAGATCTCGATGGCACATTCCCGCGCGCCCTCCACTTCAAAAATGCTGCGGGCCAGCGCATCGTCCGAGATAAAGCACTCGTAGGCCGCATCATATAGGATGATGGCGTCGTTCTTTTTGGCGTAGGCCACCCACTGCTTGAGCTGCTCGCGGGTATAGGCCGCGCCGGTGGGATTGTTGGGGCTGCAAATATAGATGATGTCCGCCTGCACGCTGTCGTCCGGCATGGCCAAAAAGCCGTTCTCCTGGCTGGTCTGGGCGTAGACAATGCGGCGGCCGTCGGTCACGTTGTCGTCCACATAGGTGGGGTACACGGGATCCGGCACCAGCACCGTATTGTCGGTGTCGAACAGGCCCAGCACGTTGGCAAGGTCGCTTTTGGCGCCGTCGCTCACAAAGATCTCATCCGCCGCCAGCCGGATGCCGCGGCTGGCGTAATAGCCTTGGATGGCCTCGCGCAAAAAGCCGTAGCCCTGCTCCGGGCCGTAGCCGTGGAAGCCAGCCTTGGTGCCCATCTCGTCCGCAGCGGCGTGCAGCGCCTCCACCACGCACCCCGCCAGCGGCTGGGTCACGTCACCGATACCCAGACGGATGATCTCCTTGCCGGGGTTTGCCTCCTGATAGGCCGCCACCTTGTGGTTGATGTCCACAAACAGGTAGCTGGCCTTCAGCTCGTTGTAGTGGCGGTTCATTTTCATATTACATTCCTTCTCTCGTCTTTTTTTGCGGATTTCCGGCCGGGTCCGGTGCGCAGCCGCGCCGGCGCACCGGCCAGGGCTTTCGCTTTTGCCGGGCCTCCTTCCAGAGGCCCTTTAAATTTGGACTGTCCCCTCGCACACGGTCTCGGCGGGGCCAGTCATAAGCAGCGCGCCGTCCGGCAAAACACGGATCACAAGCTCGCCGCCGCGCAGGGCCACATGCACGTCCTCGCCGCGAGGGCAGATGCCCTGCTCGGTCAAGGCTGCCACGGTGGCGCAGGTGCCGGTGCCGCAAGCCCAGGTCTCGCCGCTGCCCCGCTCCCACACCCGCATTTTGAGGCGGATCGGGCTGAGCACCTGCGCAAATTCGGTATTCACCTGCTGGGGGAAATTGGGGTGCTTTTCAAACTGCGGGCCCAGCTTTTCCAACTCCAGCGCGTCCACGTCCTCCACTACAACCACGCAGTGGGGGTTTCCCACGCTCACGCATGTGACGTTCCAGCGCTTGCCGGCCGCTTGCAGCGGCACGTTCACCAGCGGGCCGTCCCCCATATCCACGGCGGGCAGATCCGCCGCACGGGTGCTGTAACGGCCCATTTCCACCTGCCAGCAATCGCCGCCCTGCCAGCGCAGCCGCTTGAGGCCGCTCAGGGTGTCGATCCGCAGCTCAGATCTGGCGGCGCAGGCCGGCTCGTGCTCCCGCAGCCACTGGGCCACGCAGCGAATGCCGTTGCCGCACATTTTTCCCTCGCTGCCGTCGGCGTTGAACATACGCATCGTGGCGTCCGCGCCCGGCGTCTGCGGTGTGCAGATGCAGATGATGCCGTCGGCCCCAATGGAAAAATGCCGCCGCGAAAGCCGCTGCGAAAGCGCCGCGATTTCTGCCGGCACGCCGCTTTGGCGGCAGTCCAGGTAGATATAGTCGTTTGCACAGCCCTGCATCTTGGTAAAGCATAACTGCATGTGAATGCCCCCTTTTTCGGTGGGCCGCGCTGCGCGCAGCCTCCTATCCATTATACTAAGCAACCCCGATTCTGACAAGCGCAAAGCCCGGTTTTCGCACAAATTTTTCCGGCCGGATTTCCGTACCAAGCGTCCGCCGCAAAGAAAGTGAAAAAACCGGAGAGGATTTTTAAATCAGGTCTTGACAAGCCGCTATCCATGGGATATAAAAAGGTAGGGGTTTCTGCGCGACATACGGCGCTGCGTTGGCAGAGCGGCTGCTCCTTGCCTGGCATGGTGCGCGCGGGAATAAATTATTGCAAAAGGAGATCGAGACATGGATACATTTGAAACCATCCGCGCTCTGCTGGCAGAGCAGCTGGACATCGACCCCGCCAAGATCACGATGGAGAGCAACATCATGGACGACTTCGAGGCTGACAGCCTGGACCTCGTGGACATGGTCATGACGCTGGAGGATGAGTTCGGCATTGAGGTGCCGGACGACGCCATCGAGACCATGCGCACCGTTGGCGACGTTGTGCGGTTCGTGGACGAACACAAAAACTAAGGAA
>CAZYAX010000248.1:0-3132 GCA_964646195.1 uncultured Faecalibacterium sp.
TGGCGGGGAACAGGCCCTTCTTGTCCTTGCCCTCGCTCTCGCCGAAGAGCTGCTTATACCACTCGTTCATCATGGTGAAGTCCGGCTCATAGCACTCCAGGATCTCAATGCTCTTGCCCTTGCGGTACAGGATGTTGCGGGCGGCGGCATACTTATAGGCGTCGTTGTCCGGGCTGAGGACGGAGAAGCGCTCCATGGCGTCGGCCGCGCCGTGCATCAGATCGTCGATGCTGATGCCCGCGGCGGCGATGGGCAGAAGACCCACGGCCGAGAGCACCGAGTAACGGCCGCCCACATCGTCCGGAACCACAAAGGTGGGCCAGCCCTGGCTGTCGGCCAGCTGCTTGAGGGTGCCGCGGGCGCGGTCGGTGGTGGCGTAGATGCGCTTGTTGGCCTCCTCCACGCCCATCTCGTCCTCCAACAGCTTGCGCAGCACGCGGAAGGCCAGGCTGGTCTCGGTGGTCGTGCCGGACTTGGAGATCACGTTAATGGAAAAACGCTTGCCCTTGCACAGCGCGATGATGTTATTCAAATAGGTGGGGCTGATGCTGTTGCCGCAGAAGTAAACCTTGACGCCCGGCTCCAGCTCGTTGTGGAACTGGCCCTTGACGGCCTCCACCACGGCGCGCGCGCCCAGGTAGCTGCCGCCGATGCCGGCCACCACCAGCACGTCGGAGTCCTCGCGGATCTTCGCGGCGGCCGCCTTGATGCGGGCGAACTCCTCTTTATCGTAATCACGGGGTAGATACATCCAGCCAAGGAAATCGCTGCCTGGGCCGCTTTTAGCTTCGAGCTGCCGGTGCGCGGTTTCTACCTGCGGGTAGATGGCGTCGAATTCATTTTCCTGGATGAAGCTGGAAAGATGCTTTGTGTTAAACGCTACACTCATATCGGTCAACCTCCAAATTTTTTTTTGGGCTTCTATTCATACGGGGAATAACTTATTCTAAGTGTACCGTTCCGGCGGGATAAAGTCAAGGCCAAAATCCCGGAGTTTTGTGTAAAGTGCATGATTTTTCCACGCAGGGTCACGCGCCGGTCAGGCTATCCAGCAACAGCTGCATCGCACCGGCAAAGTCCAGCAGGCCGGCCCCGGCGGCGGCATGGATCTCGTATTCGCCCAAAACGGCCTCGCCGCTGCGGATGGTGACGGTGCCCACCGTGTCGCCCGGCTGCACGGGGGCCTCGGCGGCGTTTGGCAGGGAGAGCTCGGCGGCAAGGGCCTCGTGGCTGCCTTTCTCCAGCAGCAGGCTTTCGGGCAGGGCGGAGTAATCCAGCGGCACCCACTCCTCGGCGCTGCCGGTCACCGCCAGCTGGAGCGGCGCGCCGCTCAGGTCGGGCAAAGGCACAGCCTGGTAGTTGGCAAAGCCGTAGTCCAGCAGGGTTGTGGCCGCCTCGAACCGGTCGGCGCTGGACGGCGCGCCCAAAATCACGCCGATCAGATCCAGGCCGTCCCGCGTGGCGCTGGCCGAGATGCACACGCCCGCGCCGCCGGTGGTGCCGGTCTTGAGGCCGGTGATGCCGCTGTAGCGCTTGAGCAGCTTATTCGTGTTCACCAGCTGGGTCTCGCCGCCGCGCAGGCTGTCGGTCCAGATGCCGGTGTAGTGCAGCACCTCGGGGCAGGTGGTGAGGATCTGGCGGCTCATAATGGCCACGTCCCGCGCGGTGGAGAGGTGCCCCTCCTTATCCAGCCCGCAGGCGTTGCGGAAGGTAGTGTTCGTCATGCCCAGGCTGGCGGCCCGCGCGTTCATCCGCTCTACGAATACCGGCTCGCTGCCGCCCACCAGCTCGGCCACAGCCACGGCCGCGTCGTTGGCGCTGGCCACGCAGATGGCCCTGATCATTTCGTCCAATGTAAAATGCTCGCCGGGCTCCAACCAGATCTGGCTGCCGCCCATATTATAGGCGTGCTCGCTCACGGGAACCTCGTCCTCCAGCGTCAGCTTGCCGTCGTGGATGGCCTCAAAGGTGAGCAGCAGGGTCATCACCTTGGTAATGGAGGCGATGGGCACCTTTTCGTCGGCGTTTTTCTCGTAGAGCACGGCGCCGGTGCTCTGATCGACCAAAATGGCCGCGCGGCAGTTTAGCGCCAGGTTTGCCTGGGCGGCTGCGGCCTGGGTGGCCGCCCCGGCGGAGGCAGTTTGCTGCGTGCCCGAAGGGCCGCCCGGTACCGCCGGCTCCGCGTTGGTCTGCGCGGGCAGCTCCGGCGTGGGATAGAACACCTCCAGAGCCTCATCCACCGTGTAATCGGCCGCGTGCAGCCCCGCGCCGCCGGCCGTGCCGAAGGCCAGAGCAAACAGCCAGAAGCAGGCTGCCGCCGCACAGAAAAGAGCCAAATTTCTTCGATCCATGGCTTTGTCCTCCTCCTCATGGTTCCTGATGAAATTTTATGCGGCAGGCAGGGCAGTCCATGCGGCTTTTTTGCTTTTCATTTTGGCCGGGGCGGGTTATACTGGGAGCAAACAGAAAAACAGGAGGGGAAAAGGTTGGAAATGACAAAGCAGGCGCAGCGCGCTGCCGGCAAGGCGGCCCGCTGCGCGCTGGGCCCGGCCCGGCGCAAAGAATTGGACCGGGCGGTCTGCGAGGCGGTAGCAGCGTGCGAGGCCTTCCGCACAGCGGGCACGGTGCTGCTGTACTGTGCCCTCGGCAGCGAAGTGGATCTGAGCGGCCTTGCCAAGCTGGCCGGCGGCAAAACGCTGGCCTGGCCCTACTGCCCGGCCAGAGGGGAGATGGAGGCCTACGCGCCCGCCGGCGGCGCGGACTGGTGCGAGGACTGCTATGGCATCCGCGCGCCGGACCCGGCCCGCGCCCGGCGGGTAGACCCGGGGCAGATCGACCTGATACTGGTGCCGGGCACAGCCTTCGACCGCGCCGGAGGCCGCATCGGCATGGGCGCGGGTATATACGACCGGTATCTGCCCCGGTGCCCGCGGGCGTTCCGGCTGGGGGTGGCCTACGAGGCGCAGATTGTGGAAAAGGCCGCCGCAGGCCCGCTGGACGTGCGGATGGACGCGGTGGCGACCGAGGCGGGCGTGCGGTATGCAGATAGAAGAGGCAAACGGTGAAGGATATCCGGGCGATGGAGTTTTGTGCGGGCAGCCGGGAGGAGCGGCTGCCCGGTTTTACGGCAGA
>CAZYAX010000249.1:0-3123 GCA_964646195.1 uncultured Faecalibacterium sp.
GGCGAATGCTCCAAAAACCCGCTGGAATAAATAATGTCTCCCTCCTCGGTACACCACAGCGCCTCCACGCCGTCCAGCGATTCCACCAGGGCCTGACCGTCCTCCAGCGGCATGCAGAACAGGCCGGTGGAAAGGCCGTCCGCCAGGCCGGAGTCCTCGCACAGCACGGTCACGGCCGTGAAGTAGGCGGCGGGGTAGAGGGTGTCAGGGTCGATCAGGTGGTGGTAGCGCACGCCGTCCACCGTGTAGTAGCGCTGGTAGTTGCCGCTGGTCACGAGGGCCAGGTCGCTGGTGTACACGGTGGCGATATAGGCCGAGTCGGGGGTGTAGAGGTCGGAGGCCTCCCAGGGGCTGGCCACGCCGCTGAGCCACTGCTGATCGCCGGGCTTTGTGCCCATCGAGCGCAGGTTGCCGCCCACGCTCACCGAGGCGCGGGTGAGGCCGCGGGCCTCGGCAGCGCGGCACACCATTTCCACGGCGTAGCCCTTGCCGATACTGCCCACGTCCAGCGACATGGCCGGGTCGGCCAGGTACACGGTGCCCGCCGTGCGGTCGATCACAAGGGACTCGATGGCGCAGTGCGCGGCGGCGGCCGCCAGCGCGTCTGGGTCGGGCAGGGTATTGTCCGCGTCGCCGGGGTCGGCCTCGGCGGCCTCGCGGCTGTCGTGCCACAGGCGCAGCACGCTGCCCATGGCGACGTTGGTCTTGCCGCCCGTCAGGCCGTACACCTGCTGCGCCAGCTCCAGCATATCCAGGATGCGGCTGTCCACGGGCACCGGCGCGATGCCGGCGTTGTCGTTGACGGTCTTGAGGTTGTTGACGCCCTCATAATCGTTGTAGATATCGTAGAGCTGGTTATAGGCTATGAGGTCGGCGTGCAGAGCCTCCATCTGCGCGTTGAACTCCTCCTGGCTCTCGCAGTAGGCGATCACCTGGGTCACGGTGTCGAACACGTCAAAAAATACGGTCTCATAGCGCTGGAACCCGCCCTCGCCCGCCGTAGCGGACGCGATGCCGGAGGACGGTGCGGCGGGGGAACCGGAGGTGCGGCTGCACCCGGCCAGCAGCGCCAGGCACAGCGCCGCCGCCACAAACGCGGCGAGGATGCGGTTAACCTTCATGGCCGGCCTGCGCCTCCTGTGTCTCCTGTGCCTGAGCGAATGCCCGGTGCTCCTCCTGCAAATGAGCCAGCAGGTCGCCGAACACCCAGCTGCGGTTGGAGGCCGTGACCACGGCCTTGAGCGGGATGCGCGCGTCCGCGTTTTTGAGCAGATCCAGCAGGGTATCCACGTCGCGGCGGCGGAAGTTGGCCAGCACGATGGCCGGCGGGTACGCGCCCGGCTCCAGCGCCAGCGTTTTGCCGCCGGCCTCCCGCTCGCCCAACAGCTGCGAAACGGTCTTGCCGGCATCGGCGGGGCTGACTGCGACCGTCTTCATGCCAAAGGCCGGAGCCATGCCGTCTAAAATGCCGCGGTCGGCGGCGGAAAGATTCCATTCCAGAACCATGGGTACGCCCGCGTTCTGGTTGCGGGCAATATGTGCTTTCATACAGGATACTCCTCTTTGTTTGGGATTTGGGAAGCCTCGTGTAAGCCCAGCGCGCGTGCCGGGCCTTGGCAGGCGGTTTGTGCGGGAGCTTGCGGGGAGCGTTTGTAATAGTATACCACAAACCGGCGCAAAAGAAAGCGCCCCGTGCAAAAACACAGGGCGCAGTGGGCAGGCGCTGCGGTCAGTTGACCGTTTTACCGAAAAACTCCGCTTCCTTGGTAATGAACTGCATCAGCTCGTCGAACTGGTCGGGCGTAAGACTCTGTGCGCCGTCGCACTTGGCCTTGGCGGGGTTGTTGTGCACCTCCACCATCAGACCGTCGGCCCCGGCGGCCACGGCAGCCTTGGCCAGCTGCGGCACCATCCAGGCGTGGCCGCAGGCGTGGCTGGGGTCCACCACCACGGGCAGGTGGGTCATTTTGTGCAGCATCACCACGCCGGCCAAGTCCAGCGTATTGCGCATACTGGTTTCGAAGGTGCGGATGCCGCGCTCGCAGAGGATCACGTTCTCGTTGCCCTCGGCCATGATGTACTCGGCGCTCATCACAAACTCCTCCAGCGTGTTGGCCAGGCCGCGCTTGAGCAGTACGGGCTTTTTCTGGCGGCCTACGGCCTTGAGCAGCTCAAAGTTCTGCATGTTGCGCGCGCCCACCTGGATCAGATCCACGTTCTCGAACAGGGGCAGGTGCTCGGTGTTCATGATTTCGGTGACGATGGGCATATCGGTGGCGCGGCGGGCCAGCTTGAGCAGGTCCAGCCCCTCCGAACGCATACCCTGGAAGGAATAAGGCGAGGTGCGAGGCTTGAATGCGCCGCCGCGCAGCAGGGTGGCGCCGGCGGCCTTGACCCGCTGGGCGCAGTAGGTGATTTGCTCCTCGCTCTCGATGCTGCACGGCCCGGCGATTACGGCAAAGCTGCCGCCGCCGATTTTCACGCCGCCCACGTCGATGACGCTGTCGTCCGGGTGGAACTTGCGGTTGGCCTTTTTGTACGGCTCGGACACGCGGCGCACCGTCTCGACCACGGGGTTGGCCATGATCCAGCTCTCGGCCACGGCCTTGGTATCGCCGATGAGGCCGATGATATGGGTATCGCTGCCCTTGGAGTCGTTGAGCTGGAAGCCCATGCCCTCCAGCTCGCGGCAGAATTCGTGAATCTCGACCTCGGGGGCGTTTTGTTTTAGAATGATGATCATAAAGGGGCTCTCCTTTAAAGCTTTTTGGAATGGACTCTTTTTAAGATGAATTTTAAAATAGACTTTTAAACCGCCGTGTGCGGCGCGCCGCAGCGCGCGGCAGGATGCTGGTATTTGCACAGGCTTACTTCACTTTCCTGAAGTGCCGAGACATACTATACCACTTCATTGTACTGAAGTCAAGAGGGGAGGGAAAGTTTTTTGCAGAAGGCCGGGCGCAGGCGGCGGGGCGGGGGCTTCTCGGATTTTTCCTCTTTTTCTTGCACCTTTAAAAGAGCCATGTTATGATTAAGCAGCAGAGTTTTGCCGGTGTGCAAAACGGTCGGGGGAGCAAAGCAAGGGAAAGTTGGTGGCAGGCGCTGCGATGGGGTGGATGTATG
>CAZYAX010000250.1:0-3101 GCA_964646195.1 uncultured Faecalibacterium sp.
CCGGAGGTCACCACCGGCGGCCGTGCGCTCAAGTATTACTCCTCGGTGCGCATCGACGTGCGCCGCGTGGAGGGCCTGAAGGATTCCACTGGCCAGTTCATCGGCAACCACACCCGCGCCAAGGTGGTCAAAAACAAGGTGGCGCCCCCGTTCCGTGAGGCGGAGTTCGACATCATGTTCGGCGAGGGCATCTCCAAGACGAGTGAGCTTGTGGACATCGGCGTCAAGCTGGGCATCGTGCAAAAGAGCGGCGCATGGTTCAACTATGGCGATATCCGCCTGGGCCAGGGCCGCGACAATGCAAAGAATTTCCTGCGCGATAACCCGGAGATCGCCATGGACATCGAGGGCCAGATCCGCGCCAACGCCGAAAAGCTCTATGCTTCCCGCAGGCAGGCGCGCGCGGCGGCCTCCGGCGAGGCCCAGGCGCCTACCGCAGATACAGCCGAAAAGGCTGCCAAGGAGCCGGTAGTCAAGGCCCCGGCCCGCAGCAGCGAGAGCGAGCTGGACATCATGGTGGAGGATTAACGCATGGCCTGGCAGACCAGCCGTATCCCGCCGGAGCAGCGGAGCGATGACGCGGCCAAGGCCCGCGCCCGTGCGCTGGAGTATCTGGCTGCGCGGGAGCATTCCTCCGGCGAGCTGTACGGGCGGCTGTGCAGCCGCTTTACCGAACAGGCCGCCGCGCAGGCCGTGGCCGAGATGGTGGAGCGGGAGTATGTAAACGATGCCCGCTACGCGCAGGCCAAGGCTCATAGCCTGCTGTGCGCCCGCAAGAGCCGCCGTGCAGCGGCGCAGGTGCTGAGCCGGAAGGGCGTTTCCCGCCAGGATGCCGCCGCTGCACTGGACGCCGTGTATGCGCCCGAGGACGGCGAGGACCCGGAGGTGGATGCCGCCGCTGCACTGGTGGATCGGCGCTACCGCCGCAAGCTGGAGAGCGGCCGCCGCGACCTTGTGATAGCCGCTCTTGCCCGGCGGGGCTTTTCCTACGCGGTGATCAAGGCGGCGCTGTGCGCGGTGGAACAGGAATAGGGAGCCTTGGATTCGATCTGGTGTGCAGCCGCTGGGATGCGTGCCAAGGCGCTGGCTGCGGCCGGCTGTGTATGCCCTTATAAAAAGGCTGCCCTGCGCAGGCGTTGCTGCGGGCTTTCGTTTTTGGCAGCGCCGCATACGGCAGGAACATGAATGGAGAGGCTTTAAAAAAGCAAAGAAACGAGAATTCTATGAAGATTGCATGTATTTCCCTCGGCTGCCCCAAAAATCAGGTGGATCTGGACGGTATGGTGCACACGCTTCTTTCGGCCGGGCACGAGACGGTGGCCGAGCTGAGCGAGGCGGATGTGATCCTTGTGAACACCTGCGGCTTTATTGAGAGCGCCAAGGCCGAGGCCATCGAGAACATCCTGGAGGCATGCGCGTACAAGGAGGCCAAACCCAACCTGAAGGTGATCGTCACGGGCTGCCTGGCCGAGCGCTACCGCAGCGAGATTCGCGCCGAGATGCCGGAGGTGGACGCTGTGGTGGGCTGTGCGTCCAACCGGGCCATCGACTCCATCGTGGAGCGTGTGGCAGGCGGCGAGCAGCTGGAGACCTACGGCCTGAAAAAGGATTTTCCGCTGGGAGGCAAACGGGTGATCGGCACGCCGGCCCACTATGCGTACTTAAAGATCGCAGAGGGCTGCAACAACCGCTGCCACTACTGCGCTATCCCGCTCATCCGCGGCCCGCTGCGCAGCCGCCCCCTGGAGGACTGTGTGTCCGAGGCGCGCTGGCTGGCCGGAGAGGGCGTGAAGGAACTGATCCTTGTGGCGCAGGATCCCACAGCCTACGGCGAGGACTGGGGCAGGCCGGGGAGCATCTGCGCGCTGCTGGACGAGCTGAACCGGATCGACGGGCTGGAATGGATCCGCATCATGTACGCCTACCCGGAGCGCATCACCGATGGATTTATCGCCGCGATGCAGCGCAACCAAAAGGTGGTGCCCTACCTGGATCTGCCCATCCAGCACTGCAACGACGAGATCCTGCGCCGCATGAACCGCCGCAGCAACCGCGCCGGGCTCCTGGAGGTGATCGGGCGGCTGAGGGCGGCCATCCCCGGCATTACGCTGCGAACGACGCTGATCGCGGGCTTCCCCGGCGAGACGGAGGCGCAGTTCGATGAGCTGTGCGCGTTTGTCAAGGAGGTTAGGTTCGACCGGCTGGGCTGCTTTGCTTACTCGGCGGAGGAGAACACGCTGGCCGCCAAAATGGACGGCCAGCTGGACCAGGAGACCAAGAACCGCCGCGCGGAGCTGGTGATGCAGGTGCAGACCGGCATCATGGCCGAAAAGCAGGCGGAAAAGGTGGGCCAGGTGGTGCGGGTGCTGTGCGACGGCATCGACGGCGAGAGCGGCCTGTACCTGTGCCGCACGGCGGGCGACGCACCGGAGGTGGACGGCAACGTCTGCGTTTCCAGCGAGGAGCCGCTGTATCCGGGCGAGTTCTATGACGTGTATGTGGAGGAGAGCGATTTGTACGACCTGTACGGCACCGTGCAGGAAAAAGCGGAATAATACCGGGAATCCCCTGGCCCGGTGCACATCCAAAACGCTGGCGGTGCGCTGTTCCGCGGTTGTGTAAATTGATTTGTCGATCGGAGGTTTTGCAATGAATCTACCCAATAAGCTCACCCTCACCCGCATCGTGCTGGTGCCGGTGTTCATGGTGTTTGTTTCTCTTACGCAGTACGGCACGGCGGGGTATAACTCCGCCTGGTATCTGCTGGCGGGTATTGTGTTTGCCGCTGCCAGCTTCACCGACTTTCTGGACGGGCACCTGGCCCGCAAATGGAACATGGTGACCGATTTTGGCAAGTTTGCCGACCCGCTGGCCGACAAGCTGCTCACCACAGTGGCGTTTCTTTATATGATGCGGGACGGCGTGTGCTCCCCGGTGGTGCTGGCCATCATCCTGGCGCGGGAGTTCGCGGTGTCCGGCCTGCGCATGGTGGCTGCCAGCGCCAAGGACGGCAAGGTGATCGCCGCCAACATGTGGGGCAAGGTGAAAACGGTGCTCCAGATGCTGACCATCATCTTCTACTTCTTCGCGGCGGCGCTGGC
>CAZYAX010000251.1:0-3100 GCA_964646195.1 uncultured Faecalibacterium sp.
CCGGCAAGATGCGTGCCAAGCCCGAAGGGCGTGATTTGTTCAGAGGTTCCTTAGTCTTGCGCCGCTGTGTAGCGGTCGTAAGCGTCCTGGTAGACCTCCAGCAGCTTATCCATGCCGCAGGTATCCACCAGCTTCTGCTTGTAGGCGTTCCACTCGTCGTCGGTGGGGCCGCCGTTCTTGATCCACAGGCCCTCCTGCTCAGAAACTATGCTCTCAAAGTCGGTGCGGTAGCGGTCGATGGTGTCCAGCTCGTCCTCGGTGTACACGCAGTCCACGGGGAAGGTGGTGGTGTCGTTGACCTGCGGCATCCAGAAGTCGTACAGGTCGGTCAGGCGCTCGATAGCGCGATCCTCCATACGGAAGACCTCGTTGTAGTAGCTGGAGAGGATCAGCTTCGGGCCAGCCACCTCGCACTGCATCTTCAGCTCGCCTGCGCCCTTGTTGAACCTGGCCTGAGCCTCCGCCTCGGTGATGGACAGCCACAGGCCGTCCTCATCCTTCTCGTTGAAGTAGGTACCGATGGGGCCGTACTGCAGCTGCATCACGGCCTCGCCGGTGTACCACTGGTCGAAGAATTTGAGCAGGTTGACAGGGCTCTTGCAGGCCTCGGTGATGGACAGCTGGCCGGAGTTGGTGCCGCCGCCGGTGCGGATGGTCACATTCTTGGTGCCGTCCGGGCCGGAGAGGATGGGCAGGAACACATAGTCCTTGGCGTAGTTGCCCATCAGCTCCTCGATATACCACCAGGTGGACACGCCCACCCAGCCCTGCTGGCACTTAGACATGAGCTGCGTGTCGGACTGGGAGAACATCTCGATGTCGATCAGGCCCTCGGCGTACCAGTCGTGGAAGTAGGTCAGCGCCGCGCGGTAGTTGTCATCGTCGCAGACGAAGTTCACCTTGCCGTCCTTTTGCAGCACCAGGTCGTTGCACACGTCATTGGGCCAGTTGGTGAAGCCGAATCCCGCGTAGAAGATGTTCTGGCCCCAGCACCACTGGTCAAAGCCGACGGACATGGGCAGCGTACTGCCGGCGTCCGCACCGTAGATCTTGTGGGCCATATCGTTGTCCTTAAACGCCTTGAGCACAGTATGCAGCTCGTCCAGCGTGGTGGGCACAGTCAGGCCCAGATCATCCAGCCAGACCTTGTTGATCATGGCGAACTGCGGCACAGAGTAGATGGAGTAGTCCTCCTCTTTGCCGATGCCGGCGGTGCCCATCTGCTCAGCGGCAGGCAGGCCGTAGATGCAGCCGTCGTTCATCGTGATGGCCGAACGGATGTTGGGATTTTCCTCCAAAATAGCGGAGAGGTTGGGCATGACCTCCGGGGTGATATAGGGGGTCAGGTCGATAAAGGTGCCGTCGCCGCCGTAGTTGGTGAGGTCGTAGTTGGAGAAGCCCACGCCCATAAAGGCGTCGGGCAGCTCGCCGCCCGCGATGTGGATGTTGACCTGCTCGGCCAGCGAGTCGCTCATGGTGTTCCATGTGATCTTGATGCCGGCGTTCTCCTGCATCGCGTTCAGCACCTCGTTGTCGGTATAGCCGGGCGACATGGCGGACTGGCCGCCGATGATCTCAAACTCGGTCTGGTCGGTATTTTCATTGGGCTCGCCGTTGTTGGCGGCAGTCTTGGAGCCGCAGCCGGTGAGCGCGGTGGGCAGGGCGGCCACGGCCAGTGCAAAGGCCGTGCCTTTAATAAAGGTTCTTCTTCTCATAGTGATAGCTCCTTTTCCTTTTTGATTTCATAGATGATCGTGTAAACAGATTCGGCAGACGATTTTTTGTCCGGCAGTCAGCCCTTAACGGCGCCGGCCATAAAGCCCTTTTCAAAGTACTTCTGGACGAAGGGGTAGAAGATGAGCATCGGGGCTGCGGCCACGATGATGGACGCAAACTTGATCATCTCGGTGAGCTTGTTCAGCTCGGCGTAGCCGCCGGAGATGGTGCTGGCCTGGCTGGCGCTGGCCGAGCTCTTGATCAGGATGTTGCGCAGCACCAGGGGCAGAGGGTGCTTTTCGCTGCCGGTGAGGTAGATCAACGCGGTGAACCAGTCGTTCCAGTAGGCCACCATGCTGAACACCACCATAACCGCCATGATCGGCTTGGATAGCGGGATCACGATGCTGAGGAAGGTGCGCATCTTGGAGCAGCCGTCGATCTCAGCGGCTTCGATCAGATCGCGCGGGATGCTGTTCTGGAAATAGTTGCGCACGATGATCATGTTGCCCACCGCCACGCCGCCGGGCAAAAACAGCGCCCAGATATTGTTGATGAGGCCGGTCTCCTTGACGATCAGGTAGGTGGGGATCAGGCCGCCGCCAAAGTACATCGTGATGATGAAGAAGATGCTGATCCATTTGCGGCCGGGCAGGTTCTTCTGCGCCAAGGGGTAGGCCGTGATGTACAGCATCACCACCGAGAAGATGGTGCCGATGACCGTATACTTGATGGAGTTGATGTAGCCGGTGAAGATGTTGGAGTCCGCAAACACGGCCTGGTAGCCCTTGAGGCTGAACTCGCTGGGCAGCAGGAAGGTCTTGCCTGCATAGACGTCGTAGGGGTTGGAGAAGGAGGCGACCAGGACGTAGTAGATGGGGTAAGCGACGATGAAGGCGATCAGGCCGGTGACCAGCACCAGGATAATGTCGCTGGCCTTATCGGACAGGCCATGCACTTTATTTTTTTCCACGATACTTCCCTCCTTACACGAAGTCAACATCCGACGCCTTGGAGGCGATCTTGTTCACCACAAACAGCAGGATCAGGTTGATGGCTGTGTTGAACAGGCCTACGGCGGTGGAGTAGCTGTACTTTGCGTTTTCAATGCCCTGCTGGTACACATAGACGGCGATGACGTCCGAGGTGGCCTTGTTCAGGTCGGTCTGCAGCAGCCAGACCTTCTCGAAACCAATGTTCATCAGACCGCCGGCGCTCATGATCAGGTTGAGGATCGCCATGGGCATCAGCTCGGGGATGTCGATGTTCATAATGCGCTGGAACACCGACGCGCCATCCACCTTGGCCGCCTCGTACAGGCTGGTATCCACGTTGGACAGGGTGGCCAGATAGATGATGCAGCCCCAGCCTGCGTCCTGCCAGA
>CAZYAX010000252.1:0-3098 GCA_964646195.1 uncultured Faecalibacterium sp.
TTAGCGAAAAGTTTACAAACTGGCCATTTTCTTTGGGCAAAATTCATCTTTTGAATATAGAGTCCTTTGCCGGTATCTGTTACTCTTATGATATCGCAGAGCGCCGCAAAATGATAGAAACTGCGGTTTCGCCGGTTGCCAGTCTGGCGCAGCCAAAGCGGAAACCAAGCGCCCTGACCGCAGGGCGATCCCACCGCGCCGGCCAGCCCCCTTACGGGCCCATTATGAGGAGGATAACCGTCTATGAATGAAGTCAAGCCCCCGAAAAAACCTTTGCTTTTTTATTACACCATCGCCCTGTGCATCCTGATGCTGTTCAATTTTCTTGCCATGCCCTGGCTGGCGCAGCACCAGATCCAACAGGTGGACTACGGCACCTTTATTTCCATGACCGAAAGCGGGGAGATCGGCCAGGTCGAGATCCAGGACAACCAGATCCTGTTCACCAGCGCGGAGGGCAGCGAGCTCTACAAAACCGGCCTGGTGGACGACCCCGATCTGGTCAGCCGCCTGTACGCCTCCGGCGCGTCCTTCAGCGGTGAGATCGTGGAGGAGACCTCTCCCCTGCTCACCTTCCTCGTGAGCTGGGTGGTGCCCATCCTGCTGTTTGTCGGCATCGGGCAGCTCTTCTCCAAAAAGCTGATGAACCGCGCCGCCGGCAACAATGCCATGATGTTCGGCATGGGCAAATCCAACGCCAAGGTCTACGTCAGATCCTCGGAGGGCATCAAGTTCGCCGACGTGGCCGGCGAGGACGAGGCCAAGGAGAACCTGGCCGAGATCGTAGACTACCTGCACAATCCCGACAAATACAAGGAGATCGGCGCTTCCATGCCCAAGGGCATCCTGCTGGTGGGCCCTCCGGGCACCGGCAAAACCATGCTGGCCAAAGCTGTGGCGGGCGAGTCCAACGTGCCGTTCTTCTCCATGTCCGGCTCGGAATTTGTGGAGATGTTCGTGGGCATGGGCGCGTCCAAGGTGCGCGACCTGTTCAAGCAGGCCAAGGAGAAGGCCCCCTGCATCGTGTTTATCGACGAGATCGATGCCATCGGCAAAAAGCGCGATGGCCAGATCGGCGGCAACGACGAGCGCGAGCAGACTCTGAACCAGCTCCTGACTGAGATGGACGGCTTTGAGGGCAACAACGGCGTGATTATCCTGGCCGCCACCAACCGGCCCGAATCGCTGGATCCGGCTCTCACCCGCCCCGGCCGCTTTGACCGCCGGGTGCCCGTCGAGCTGCCCGACCTAAAGGGACGCGAAGAGATCCTGAAGGTCCACGCCAAAAAGGTGCGTCTGGCCCCGGATGTGGACTTTAAGCAGGTGGCCCGCATGGCCTCCGGCGCGTCCGGCGCGGAGCTGGCCAACATCGTCAACGAGGCGGCGCTGCGCGCCGTGCGGGACGGGCGCAGCTTTGCCACCCAGGCCGACCTGGAGGAGAGCATCGAGGTGGTGATCGCCGGCTATCAGAAAAAGAATGCCATCCTTACCGACCATGAAAAGAAGATCGTCTCCTACCACGAGATTGGCCATGCGCTGGTGGCCGCGTTGCAGACTCATTCCGCCCCGGTGCAGAAGATCACCATCGTGCCCCGCACCTCCGGCGCGCTGGGCTATACCATGCAGGTGGACACCGGCAATCACTACCTGATGACCAAGGAAGAGATCGAAAACAAGATCGCCACCCTTACCGGCGGCCGGGCCGCCGAGGCGGTGGTGTTCGGCTCGGTGACCACCGGCGCGTCCAACGACATTGAGCAGGCCACCAAGCTGGCCCGCGCCATGATCGCACAGTACGGCATGAGCGACAAGTTCGGCATGGTAGCCATGCAGACCGTCACCAACCAGTATCTGGGCGGCGACACCTCGCTGGCCTGCTCGGCCGAGTCGCAGGCGCGCATCGACCAGGAGGTGGTGTCGCTGATCCAAAAGCAGTACGACAAGGCCGAGAAGATCCTGCTGCAAAACCGTCAAAAGCTCGATGAGCTGGCCGAGTTCCTCTACGAGAAGGAGACCATCACCGGCGAAGAGTTCCTGGCCATTTTGCAGGCCGGCCCGGAGGCTGCCCCCGACGCACTGTGAGATACAGCGCCTGTCACCTTGCACCCGCGGGCCAGCGCCGGCTGCTCCGGTGCGCTATGAGACGCACGGCGCAAAAGCCGGTACGCCCTTTGTTTTTACTGCACAAGCCATTCCTTTGCAGCCGTGTATAAATAATTCAGACGCTCTCCCGGCGTGCCCCGGCCATGCATACCGGCGGCCGCAGGCGCATCCCAACGATACAAACGCACTTTTTAAACGCCCCCAAAGGAGGGCCCCATGAACCTGTTGTTTTGCATCAACCAAAAGGCCGTGCCGTTGCTCGTGAGCTGTGTGCGCTCCATTTTGCGCAGCGGCGGCGGCGCGCCCTACACCGCCTACATTCTCCACTCCGACCTGGACGAGGCCGCCCAGGCCGCGATTGCCGGGGCCTTTCCGGAGGGGATCGCCTTCCGCTTCCTTCCGGTCGATTCCCGGCTGTTTGAGGATTTCCCTGAGACTTCCCGCTATCCGCAGCAGATCTATTACCGCATCGCAGCGCCGCTGCTGCTGCCCGATACGCTGGATCGCATCCTGTATCTGGACGTCGATCTGGTGGTCATTAACTCGCTGGCCCCTCTCTACAATATGGAGTTCGGGGACGCCTATTACATCGCCTGCACCCACACGCCCGAGCTTCTCACCAAGCTCAACCAGACCCGGCTGGGCGTGGGCAAGGAGGTGCCCTACATCAACACCGGCGTGCTGCTGTTCAACCTGCCCGCACTGCGGCAAGCGCTGAACATGGACGACGTGCGGGCCTACGCCGAGCGCAAGCGCCATGCCCTGATCCTGCCGGACCAGGACATTCTCACCGGGCTGTACGGCGGCTACATCAAGCTGGCCGACACCATGCGCTACAACCTCAGCGACCGCATCCTCGCGCTCTACAACGCCGACCCCAAGCGCCCCCGGCGCGATCTGGCGTGGGTGCGCCGCAACACCGCGATCGTCCACTACTGCGGGCGCAACAAGCCCTGGAAGGACGGCTATGTGGGCACGCTGGGCGTCTTTTACGA
>CAZYAX010000253.1:0-3090 GCA_964646195.1 uncultured Faecalibacterium sp.
GATGAGCCATATCTCGCTATTTTCTCACATTCCCCCTTGACAACGGCTTTAGAATCAAGCATGACGTGATGGGGAAAGGCAGCCCCTTGCGCATAGAAAGTTTTTCGCCAAGGCCTTTTTTCAAAAAGGCCGGAAAAGGCCGGAAAGCCGGAAAAAGGCCGGAAATAGCGCACCCCGTCCCTTTGGCAGAGCAAATGCCAAGGGACGGGGATTTTTTGCGCTTGGGCGCGGCTTTTTGAACTTTTCATAACTTTTTCAAAGAAAGGGCAAGTTCTCCGCACGGCGTCAAAAAGCGCGCGCAGCCCCTGCTAGAGTATATGCACAGGGCGGCAAAAACAGAACCGCCGCCAGAAGATGCTGCAAATAAAGATGGGGGTATCACGATGGAAAAGGTTTGTAACGCCGCGCCGCAGCCGCTAACGGGAAAGCTGCAAAAACAGGGCACCGTGCGCCCGCTGCTGTATCAGGCAGCAGCGCTGGGCTGTGGGTTCGCGGGCGGCTGGGCGCTGCTGTATGGGATGCTTGCGCCCTTTGGGCTGGGCCTGACGCTGGGCATGGGGGAGGGCAGCTTTGTAGCCTGTGCCGTGGGAGCCGCGCTGGCGGTGCTGGCCCGATTCGAGGGCATACGCGCTGTGGGAATGGTGTGTGCGCTGGCGGCTGCGGTGGTGGCGCGTTGGCTGTGGCCGCGGCGGCTGGGGCCGGCATGCTTTGCCGGCTGCGGCACGCTGGCCGTGGTGGCCGTATGTTTTTTTACGTCCGGCGGACTGGGCGCCGTGTACATAGCCTGTGCGGACGCGGTGCTGGGGGCTGCTGTGGGGCTCGCGCTCCGCCGCAGCCCGCCGGAAAAAGGCCGGGGCGGCGCGCTGCTTGTGGGCGCGGCGGTGATCTGCGCGCTGGGCGGTGTGCAGCTGGGGCCGCTGTGTCTGGGCGTGACGGCGTGCGCCTGCATCGAGCTGGTACTGTGCTGCCGGGGCCGCGTGCGGGAAGCGCTGGCCGCCTGCGCGGCGTTTGGAGCGGCGCTGTGCGCGGCGGGTGGCAGTCAGGGCTGGGCCGCGGTGGGGCTGGCCTGCGGCACGGTGGCGGCCGCGCTGCTGGGTACCGCTGACAAGACCTACTGTGTGGCGGCCTACGGCGCAGGCTGCCTGGCGGGGGCGTTCTGCGCCGGTACGCCCGGAGAAGCCTTTCCCTTTATGGAGGCGGCCGCGATGGGAATGTGCGTGTTTGTGCTCATCCCGCGCCGGCATTTGCTGCGGGAGGCGGCTGCGGAACGGGACCCTGCGGAGTGCGCAGGCCGCCCGCAGCTTTCGGCAGCGGCCACCCGGCTGGGGGCTGTGGCCGAAAGCCTTTCGGACATTGCCGAAACGGTGAACGACGTCTATGCGGCCCTGCCGCATAAGGGCGAGAGCTACCGCTGGGTGATCGACAACACCCACGACACCCTTTGCTTTAACTGTGGGCGGCGCGAGGATTGCTGGAAAAAGGAGTATACCGTCACCATGGACGGGCTGCAGGCGCTCAAAGCCACGCTGGAGCAAAAGGAGCATGTGGAGGTGGAGGATCTGCCGGGGCAGCTCTCGCGGTGTATCCACCCGGCAGCGCTGTCCAACACGCTGACGAGATCCTTTGCGCTGTACCGCAGCCGGCAGGAGGCGCGCATCCATTCGGAGGCGATGCGCAGCGCCCTCACCGAGCAGTATGGCGCAGTGGCGCAGGCGCTGGCGGGCCTGTCCGACCAGCTGGGCCAGCCGGGCAGCCCGGAGCCGTATAAATCGGGGCGCGTGTCGGCATTTTTTGCCTCGCTGGGCACGCCGCCGCTGGAATGCTCCGTTACCTTAGATAATTTGGGTCGCATGCGCGCGGCGGTCACGCTGCCGCGGGTGCGCTTCGGCGAGGCGGAACTGGCCGCGCTGGCGGAGGAGGTAAGCCGCATCTGCCGCCGCACACTGGATATGCCCCAGAAGCTCTCCTGCCGGGGCATGACCACCCTGCTGTTTACCGAAAAGCCGCTGCTGCGTGCGGTGTTTGGCCGGGCGGGGGCCGCGGCGAAGGGCGATGTATCCGGCGACGCAGTGCAGCAGTTTTGCAGCCCTGCGGCGGCGCAGATGATCCTGTGCGACGGCATGGGTACGGGCCGCCCGGCCGCTGTGGACGGCAACATGGCCGCCGAGCTCACAGCCCGGCTGCTCAAGGCAGGCTTTACTGCCGAACTGGCCGCCCGGCTGGTGAACGTGGCCCTTGCGCTGAAGGGCGACGACGAGAGCGGCGCGACGCTGGACCTGATCAGCGTGGATCTCTACACGGGCACGGCCCGGTTGTTCAAGGCGGGGGCCGCGCCGGGGTTCATCGTGCACGGCGGCAAGGCCCGCGCGGTGGGCGAGGCCAGCCTGCCGGTGGGCATCCTGGGTGCAGTGAACGGCCAAAGCCGCGTGGTACATCTGGCTGCGGGAGACCTGGCGGTGCTGGTGTCGGACGGGCTGCTGGTGGACGGCAGCGGCTGGGTGATGCAGCAGCTGGAGCTTTCGGCTGCGGCGGGCGATGCGCCGGAGAACATCGCCAAAACGCTGGTGGACGCTGCCCGCGCCCGTGCCGAGAGCACCGGCCGCCCAGACGATATTACGGCGGCGGTGCTGCGATTGGAGGTGTGCTGAGAAACCTTTGGATCAATGAAAAAACAGGAGGCCTCCTGCGAGGCCCCCTGAGAAAGACAAAAGCAGTTTGAATCAGCGGAACAGACGAACCAGGGCGTTGAAGAAGCTGCCCAGGTTGAAGTTGGCACTCCAACCGCCGTACTGACTGCTGGAAACGTTGTCCACATTGCGGTGCGAGACGTAGCTGTCGCCGGAAGAATAACCGTCGGTGGAGGTGATCGTATCGCTGTTGGTATGGCGGTTGTTGGAACCGAAGGAAATATTAAAGTTGCTCAGCAGGTAGGAAATAAAGTTGAGAATGCTGCCGCCGCCGGTGACGTTGGCGCAGTCAGACGAATCCATTGTGGTGTAACGGGCGGGCATCATGAGGCTGTCGTACTTTTTCATGGCGAGAACTTCCTTTCTTATTCTTACGGAGAAAAGCCGTAACGTAATTGGATTA
>CAZYAX010000254.1:0-3081 GCA_964646195.1 uncultured Faecalibacterium sp.
GCCTCCCACTACGACGGCTTTGCCCAGGGCAAGGCGGGCGTGCTGGACAGTATGCTGATTCCGGCCTTCTCCATGCTCATTAAGCAGGGCGTGGCCTGCGCCGTGGAGGGCGACATCAAGGTATCCATGGCCATGTCCATCCTCAAAACCATTTCGGGCATGGGCCAACTCTCCGAGATGTACTCCATCGACTTTGACGAGGACATCTGCATCATCGGCCACTCCGGCTCCGGCGACGCGGCCATCTCGGCCCAAAAGCCCACCATGAAGATCGTGCCCGTGTTCCACGGCAAGACCGGCGGCGGCTACCTGACCCAGTTCTACCCGCACCTGGGCCCCGTCACCTACCTGGGCATCACGCAGGACAAGGACGGCCACTTTAAGTTCGTGGTGGCTGAGGGCGTCAACGAGCCGGGCCCCATCTTTACCTTTGGCGACACGAATATGCGCACCCGCTTTACCTGCGGCGCGCGGGAGTTCTGCACCCGCTGGAGCGAGGCCGGCCCCACCCATCACATGGCCGCTGCCAGCGGCCGCCACATCGACACCATCCTCAAGGTGGCCAAGATCTTCGACGTTCCGGTGGACGTCATCACCCGATAAACACACGCAGCGGCCCGATCAACGCACCAACAATCCCACCCAACAAACAGAAACGAGGTAAAAGACAATGAAAGTTTTACAAGCAGAATGTGTCCAAGGCTTTATCCGTATGTGCAACGACGGCTGGCTCCAAGGCTGGCACGAGCGCAACGGCGGCAACCTGACCTACCGCATGCGCCCCGAGGAAGTGGACGCCATCCGCGAGGAGTTTGCCCCCCGCGAGTGGGTCAAGATGGGCGTGCAGGCCGATAACCTGGCCGGCGAATATTTCATCACCACGGGCAGCGGCAAGTATTTCCGCAACGTGATCCTGGACCCGGCCCACAGCATGGGCATCGTGGAGATCAACGACACGGGCGACAGCTGGCGCATCGTGTGGGGCCTGGAGGGCGGCGCAAAGCCCACCAGCGAGTTCCCCAGCCACTTTATGAACCACAGCGTGCGCAAGGCCGCCACGAACGGTGCCAACCGCGTGATCTACCACTGCCACGCCACCAACGTGATCGCGCTGACCTACATCCTGCCGCTGACCGACCGCGATTTCTCCCGCGCGCTGTGGCAGAGCGCTACCGAGTGCCCGGTGGTGTTTCCGGAGGGCGTAGGCGTGTGCCCCTGGATGGTGCCGGGCGGCGCGGACATCGCTATGGCTACCAGCGAGCTGATGAAGAAATACCAGGCGGCCATCTGGGCGCAGCACGGGCTGTTTGCCTCCGGGCCGGATTTTGACATCACGTTCGGCCTGGCGCACACCATCGAAAAGAGCGCGGAGATCTATGTGAAGGTGCTGAGCATGGGCGGTGGACTCATCCGGCAGACCATTACGGACGATGCCCTGCGGGCCATTGCGCATGATTTTGGCGTGAATCTCAATGAGGAGTTTTTGGACTGAGGCATCGATGATGCCGCTTTCGGCTGCATGGCCGCTTTTCATGCGTGGGCCATGGCCCTCGCCGCCCGGCTCACCCCAGCGGCAGCACCGGCCAGCCTAGTTCCCCGATGGCCGCGCGGTCGTGGGTGGCCAGCAGCGCGGGCCGGCCGGCGGCGCGCTCCCGCAGCAGCGCGGCGGCCCGGCACATGGCGTCCGGATCCAAGCCGGTAAACGGCTCGTCCAACAGCAGCGTATCCGCCGGGGCCCACAGCGCGCGCAGCAGCGCCACGCGCCGCTTTTGCCCGCCCGAGAGCCGCGCCGCCGCCACAGCCAGCGCGTCCGCTTCCATGCCCAGGCGCGCAAAGTCGCGGGCAATATCCTCCACGCGCGCAGCGCCGTCCGGCACGGCCAGCGTCACGTTCTGCACCGCGTTCATGTGCGGGCACAGCCGGTCCTCCTGAAACACCGCGCCCACACGCCCCACGCCCGAGACTCGCCCGGCGTCCGGGCGTTCCAGACCCATCAAAATGCGCAGCAACGTGGTCTTGCCCCAGCCGCTGGGGGCCCACAGCACGGCCGGGCCGTCCAGCGTGAGGCGCAGGCCCTCAAACAGCACTTTGCCGCCGTAGCTCTTGGCAAGGTTTTCGATCTGTACGCTCATGCTTCCCCGGCCCCCTCTCCCAGCACGCGGCGCATTGCCGCGTCCAACGCGGCCAAAAACAGCCGCTCGAACACCGCGCTGATGCAGATGATGACGAACGTCCAGGCAAACAGCTCGCCTGTGGCCAGTGTGATCTTGGCGCGGTACAGCGCATCGCCGATGCTGCCGGACGGCAGGCCGATCACCTCGGCCGCAACGCCGCTTTTCCAGCAGATGCCCAGCGCCACGCTGCACCCCTGACGGAACGCCGGCAGCACCGCCGGCAGCCAGATGGCCCGCAGGCGGCGGGCGGCAGGCAAACGGAACACCCTTGCCATCTCCAAAAGCTGCTTATCCACGCTCTGGATCCCGGCGAGCAGCGCGCCATACAGCACCGGCAGCACCATCAAAAAGCTGATCAGCACCGGCAGCGAGCTGCCCCGCAGCCACACCAGCGCCAAAATGATAAAGCTGGCCACCGGCGTGGCCTTGACCAGCTGCATCAGCGGGGCCAGCAGCACGGCCACCGCGCCCCACCGGTGGGACGCCAGCGCCAGCGCCACGCTGCACGCCGCGCCCAGCGCAAAGCCCGCCAAAATGCGCCCGCTGCTAAACGCGATGCGCCGCCAGAAATCCGCCGTGGGCGCGAGGCGCACCAGCGTGCGCAGCGCCTGCATGGGCGAGGCCAGCAGTACCTCGTGGCCCACTGCCATGGCGGCCAGCTGCCACACCGCCAGCCAGAACAGCACCGCGCCGGCGCGCGTCAGCCAACGTTTTTTCATGCCGTCTCCCTCCTGAATGTTATGCCTGAATATTCTGTGTTGCCTGGTTTTCCGGTTGTCCGAGTCCAGGTCAGCGGGCCCTGCCCGGGCCTGTTTTGCAGGCGCTAAAATGTCCATCGGAATGCTCCAAGGCACTATGGAACCTCTGAACAAATCACGCCCTTCGGGCTTGGCACGCATCTTGCCGG
>CAZYAX010000255.1:0-3048 GCA_964646195.1 uncultured Faecalibacterium sp.
TTGAACTCACGCAGCAGACGATCCACGATGATCTCCAGGTGCAGCTCGCCCATGCCGGCGATGATGGTCTGCCCGGTTTCCTCATCGGTGTAGGTCTTAAAGGTGGGATCCTCCTCGGCCAGCTTTGCCAGCGCGATGCCCATCTTCTCGTTGCCGGCCTTGGTCTTGGGCTCGATGGCCACGCGGATGACCGGCTCGGGGAACTCCATGGACTCGAGGATGATGGGATGCTTTTCATCACACAGGGTATCGCCCGTGGTGGTGTTCTTCAGGCCCACGACCGCCGCGATATCGCCTGCGTAGCAGCAGTCGATGTCCTTGCGGTGGTTGGAATGCATCTGAAGGATGCGGCCCATACGCTCGTTGGAATCCTTAACGGAGTTGTAAACGGTGGTGCCGGCCTCGACCTTACCGGAGTAAACGCGGAAGTATGCCAGCTTGCCCACGAACGGATCAGTCGCGATCTTGAAGGCCAGCGCGGCAAACGGCGCATCATCCGAAGAGGGACGGGTCTCGGGCTCCTCGGTGTTGGGGTTGATGCCCTTGATGTCCTCAATGTCGGTGGGGGCGGGCATATAATCCACGATCGCGTCCAGCAGCTTCTGGACGCCCTTGTTCTTATAGGAAGAACCGCAGACGACGGGTACCAGCGTGTTGGCAATGGTCTCCTTGCGGATGGCTGCTTTCAGCTCCGCGGTGGTGATCTCCTCGCCCTCGAGGTACTTCTCCATCAACTCTTCATCGTTTTCGGCAACGGCCTCCACGAGCATATCGCGGTACTTCTCGGCCTCCTCCTGCATATCGGCAGGGATGGGTTCCACGCGCATGTCGTTGCCCATGTCGTCGTAGTAGACCTCGGCGTTCATATCCACCAGGTCGATAATGCCCTTAAACGTCTCCTCCTTGCCGATCGGCAGCTGGATCGCCACGCCATTGGCGTGCAGGCGGTCGTGCAGCATCTGGATGCAGCGGTAGAAGTCGGCGCCCATGGTGTCCATCTTGTTGACGTAGACCATGCGGGGCACCTTGTACTCGTCAGCCTGACGCCAGACAGTCTCGGACTGGGGTTCTACGCCGCCCTTTGCGGCCAGAACGGTGACCGAACCGTCCAGAACGCGCAGGGAGCGCTGGACCTCAACAGTGAAGTCCACGTGGCCCGGGGTATCAATGATGTTGATACGGTGGCGGTTCTTCTTGTAGGCAACCGGGTCCTTCTGGGTCTCGGTATGGCTCCAATAGCAGGTGGTGGCGGCGGAGGTGATGGTGATACCACGCTCCTGCTCCTGTACCATCCAGTCCATCGTAGCAGCGCCGTCGTGTACCTCACCGATCTTGTGGTTGATACCGGTGTAATACAGGATTCGCTCGGTGGTGGTGGTCTTACCGGCGTCGATGTGGGCCATGATACCGATATTTCTCGTCATCTGAAGAGAAACTTCTCTGGGTGTAGCCATGAAAATGAACCTCCTTCAGATCAATAACGGTAGTGTGCAAAAGCCTTGTTAGCCTCGGCCATCTTATGGGTATCCTCGCGCTTCTTCACGGCGTTGCCGGTATTGTTGGAAGCGTCCATGATCTCGGCAGCCAGGCGCT
Source organism: uncultured Faecalibacterium sp. (assembly GCA_964646195.1). Classification (GTDB taxonomy): domain Bacteria; phylum Bacillota; class Clostridia; order Oscillospirales; family Ruminococcaceae; genus Faecalibacterium. The sequence goes on from CAZYAX010000255.1 coordinate 1,594, forward strand.
GGCTCATGGTCTTTTCGGAACGGTTGCGGCTGTAGGTAGTCAGCCAGCGCAGGCCCAGAGTCTCGCGGCGGGCCGGGCTCACTTCCAGAGGAACCTGGTAGTTGGCGCCGCCCACACGGCGGGTCTTGCATTCGAGGCTGGGCATGATGTTCTCCATCGCCTTCTCGAACGTCTCCAGAGGATCGTTGCCGGTCTTCTCCTGGATCATGGTAAAAGCATCGTAAACGATCTTCTGAGCGACGCCTTTCTTGCCGTCCAGCATAATGCTGTTGACCAGACGGGTGACCATCTTGGAATTGTAAATAGGATCAGCTAAGACATCGCGCTTAGCAATATTACCTCTTCTAGGCATCTTTCTTCCCTCCTTCACAGAATGATATCATCGGTACTCGAAAGTAAAAAACTCCCGTTGTGTCACAAAGAGCTAGTCCTACATAAACTGTTGCCATCCGGTAATACGGACTTGTTATTTATATATGGAAAGCCATTTATGGCGGTTTAGTTTTTCAATTACTTCTTCTTCGCGGTACCGGCCTTAGGACGCTTCGCACCGTACTTGGAGCGAGCCTGGTTACGGCCTGCAACACCCTGAGTATCCAGAGTACCACGGATGATGTGGTAACGGACACCAGGCAGGTCCTTAACACGGCCGCCACGGATCAGTACGACGGAGTGCTCCTGCAGGTTATGGCCGATACCGGGAATGTAAGAGGTGACCTCAATACCATTCGTGAGGCGAACACGGGCAACCTTACGCAGAGCAGAGTTCGGCTTCTTGGGGGTCATGGTACGGACAGCGGTGCATACGCCGCGCTTCTGGGGGCTGTTCAGATCAGAATACTGCTTCTTCTGGGAGTTGTAGCTCTTCAGCAGTGCGGGGGCGGTGCTCTTCGTAGCCAAAACCTGACGGCCTTTGCGTACAAGCTGGTTAAAAGTAGGCATTTTGTTTCTCCTTTCTTAATTTTTGCGCACGGAGCGTTGGCTCGTGCTTTCTTTGCGCGCACCTCCCCTACGGGAGCGCGCAACAAGTATAGTTTACTCGCTTCGCTTCGTGATGTCAACAGTTTTTCCCAAATTTTTTTGGTTTATTCGCCGAAAATTTCTTTTGCATACGAAAAGCGGGCCGCCGCAAAAATGTGCGGCGGCCCGCCGGGCTTTATCGTCCGGTTTCGGCGGTTTTCCCTTAAAAGCTCCCTTTGTGCGCACACGCAAGACGCCTTAGGCCAGATCCTCGCCGTTGGAGGCGATGACCTTTTTGTACCAGTAGAAGCTGTCCTTGCGGTAGCGGTTCAGGGTACCCTTGCACTCGTCGTCCGCATCCACATAGATGAAACCGTAACGCTTCTTCATCTCGCCGGTGCCCGCGCTCACGATGTCGATGCAGCCCCAGGTGGTGTAGCCCATCAGCGGCACGCCGTCAAGTTCCACCGCTTTTTTCATTTCCTTGATGTGCTC
>CAZYAX010000256.1:0-3038 GCA_964646195.1 uncultured Faecalibacterium sp.
CGCTTGACAGCGCCGCAAAAAATGCTATACTACAAATTAGCTGATACTAACCAAACGGCATGACCCAACAGGAGGCAACGGAAATGGCAAATCTCATCATCATCGCGGTGCTGGCGGCGCTGTGCGGCTACGGCGCGTACAGCTATGTGCATAAGCTGCGCCATGGCGGCGGGTGCTGCGGCGAGCACGAGGCCGCGCCCAAAAGGGTGCGGGTGGAGGACCGCGACCGCCGCCACTATCCCTATACGGTCCTCATCCGGGTGGATGGCATGACCTGCGGCAACTGCGCCCGCCGCGTGGAAAACGCGCTCAACCGCCTGCCCGGCACCTGGGCCGAGGTGGATCTGGGAGAGCGGCAGGCAAGGGTGCTGCTCAAGGAGCCGCCGCAAAAGGACGTGCTGGATCAGGCCGTGCGGGACGCAGGCTACCTGCCGCTTTCGGTGACGGAGGCGGAGTAAAAGCACGGCCAAACGGCAGGACGGCGGCGCCCCAAAGCCGGAAAAATGGAAGCGCCGGGAGGCAACAGCGGTATGCGCTGCCCGAAAGTAAACCCGGCGGCGGAGGGATTTTCGCATAAATTTGTGAAAGCTGCCGAAATTGCAAAAACAAGTTGCGTAAAGAGGCGAGGTCTGTTATTATAAAGAAAGCTTTGAACAGGGAGGGCGGGACACCATGCAGCAGCATTTTTTTAAGCGGAAGCAGGAGGACCGGCGCTTTCTGGGAAAGGGCTGTTTTTCGACCCCAAAATTTGAGAGGCAACGCTGCTTTTGATGCGGCGCTGCCTCTTTTTTTGGGAAAGTATAGTAGAAAGAGGAGGACTTTTATGAGTGAAAAGATCGACTACTCCAAGGGCGTTTACGACGCGCGCCAGCTGGGCGTGGGCCGCATGATGATCCTGGGCATCCAGCATATGTTCGCCATGTTCGGCGCAACCGTGCTGGTGCCGCTGCTCACCGGTCTGAGCGTTTCCACCACGCTGCTGTGCGCCGGCCTGGGCACGCTGCTGTTCCATCTGGTCACCAAGCGCAAGGTGCCGGCCTTCCTGGGTTCGTCCTTTGCCTATCTGGGCGGCTTTTCCATCGTGGCGCCCAAGCTCCTGGATGCGGAGGGCAACGCGACCGTTTCCAACACCGCCATGCTGCCCTATGCCTGCGCGGCGGTGGCCTGCTCGGGCCTTGTGTACCTGGCAGTCAGCGCGCTGATCTCCACCTTCGGCATCCGCCGCATCATGCGGTTCTTCCCGCCGGTGGTCACAGGCCCCATCATCATTTCCATCGGCCTGATCCTGGCCCCCTCCGCCATCTCCAACTGCCAGACCAACTGGCTGCTGGCCCTCGTGGCGCTGGGCGTGGTGGTCGTGTGCAACATCTGGGGCAAGGGCATGATCAAGATCCTGCCCATCCTCATCGGCGTACTGGTGTCCTACGCGGTGGCGCTGGTGACCGGCGCGGTGGACTTTACCGCGATCAACGAGGCCGCCTGGCTGGGCCTGCCCCTGCATAAGGAGGCGATGGGCCTGTTTGCTTTTGACGGCAGCCCCGAGCTGATCAGCGCGCTGTTTACCATCATCCCCATCGCGCTGGCCACCATGATGGAGCATGTGGGCGATATCGCGGCCATCAGCGCCACCACCGGCCACAACTACATCAACGACCCCGGCCTCAACCGCACTTTGCTGGGCGATGGTCTGGCCACCGCGATGGCCGGCCTGCTGGGCGGCCCGGCCAACACCACCTACGGCGAGAACACCGGCGTGCTGGCTCTGAGCAAGATCTACGACCCGCTGGTCATCCGCATCGCGGCGTGCCTGGCCATCCTGCTGAGCTTCAGCCCCAAGTTTGAGGCCGTGATCAACACGGTGCCGGCCGGCATCATCGGAGGCATCAGCTTTGTGCTCTACGGCATGATCTCCGCCATCGGCGTGCGCAATGTGGTGGAGAACCGTGTGGACTTTACCAACAGCCGCAACCTGATCATTGCGGCGGTCATCCTGGTGTCGGCGCTGGGCTTCAACTCGGTGGACGGCCTCACCTTTGCGGTGGGCACGGTCACGATCAACCTGTCCGGCCTGGCCATCGCCGCGCTGGTGGGCATCCTGCTCAATGCCATCCTGCCGGGCAACGACTACGAGTTTGACAGCACCGATGGCGCAAAGGCTGCCGAGAGTGCCAATTTGCAGATGTAAACAGATTGTAAATAGGAACGGTTCTCACTTGACAATCGGATGTTTTATGCTATACTGAATGCAGGCTACGACGGCGGCCGAGCAGCCGTCAAAGAGAGTATAAATATCGTATCTGGAGGATAACAAATATGGCTAAGTATGTTTGCAAGGTTTGTGGTTATATCGCAGAGGGTTCCATCCCCGAGAAGTGCCCCGTGTGCAACGCTCCCGCTTCCGCTTTTGTGGAGAAGAAGGGCAACGAGTATGTCACCGAGCATGTGGTCGGCATCGGCAAGGCCGAGGGCGTGCCTGAGGACGTAGTCGAGGGCCTGCGTGCCAACTTCAACGGCGAGTGCAGCGAGGTGGGCATGTATCTGGCAATGTCCCGCGTGGCTGAGCGTGAGGGCTACCCCGAGATCGCCGAGGCCTACAAGCGCTATGCGTTTGAGGAAGCGGAGCACGCCGCAAAGTTTGCCGAGCTGCTGGGCGAGGTGCTGACCGACAGTACCAAGAAGAACCTGGAGATGCGCGCTGAGGCCGAGTGCGGCGCTTGCAGCGGCAAGATGGATCTGGCCAAGCGCGCCAAGGAGCTGGGCCTGGATGCCATCCACGACACCGTCCATGAGATGGCGAAGGATGAGGCCCGCCATGGCCGCGGCTTCGAGGGCCTGCTGAAGCGCTATTTCTAAGAAGTCCCGGAAGTCCCGTTCGCACAGGGCTTTGTCCATCCCGGTATCGTTTTGATCTTTAAGGGCCGCCCCGGTCTGCCAAGCGCAGGCCGGGGCGGCTTTTTGGTGCGCCGGCCTGAGGATACGGCTTCTAAGGAACCTCTGAACAAATTACGCCCTTCGGGCTTGGCACGCATCTTGCCGGC
>CAZYAX010000257.1:0-3015 GCA_964646195.1 uncultured Faecalibacterium sp.
TGTTGTCCGACAAGCCGGGGAAGCCCACCGCATACACGGTCTTGCCGACGTCGTCATCGGTGGGCACGCAGAGCTTCAGCGCCTGCCGCTGATCGGTGGGCTGGTCCAGCCGCAGCAGGGCGATGTCCTGCGACTCATTGTAGTCCACCACATAGGCCTCTACATAATCCTCGGAATCAAAATAGACCCGGACGTAGCTCTTGACCTGCATCGCCGTGCCTTCCACCGAAACGGTGCCCAGCTCGCCTGCCCCATAGTTCAGATAATCCTCCACCACATGGTGGTTGGTGATCAGGTACTGGGGGTCCTCGCCGGTTTTGCCCACGAAAAAGCCGCTGCCCCGCGCCGCGATGACCGGCTGGCCCTCCAGCGCAACGTATTCGTACACCACGGCCGTGCCGTTTTTCGCCACGGAGTAATCGGTCGTATCCGCCTTGGCGCAGCCCGCGAACAGCACGCAGGCCAGCAGCGCGGCGCACAGCGCCAGAAGAGCATTTCGATTCTTCATAATGATTCCTTCCTTTCTTCGTCACACGGTCAGCCACACGGCTGCCGCTGTATTGTTGTCGTTATCGCCGCGGACGCGGCTTGCCAGCAGCTTGCGCATCCGGTCCAGCCAGTCCTGCGGCGAGACGGCGCAGGCCAGCGTCTGCTCCATCTCCCGTTCATACACATATTCCCAAAAGCCGTCCGAGCAGAGCAGGAAGCTGTGCCGGCCTGCGGCCAGCGCCTCGGTCCCGGCGTCCACGGTGAGGCCGTTCTCCTGCCCCAGCGCCCGGAAAATGCGGCTGCGGTCCTCATGGAAGCGGATCTGATCCGGCGTGATCTGCCCCAGCAGCACCGCGATCTGGGACGCGCTGTGGTCCCGCGTCTGGAAGTGCAGCCGCCCGTCGATAAAATGGTACAGCCGCGAGTCGCCCACATACGCCCAGACTGCGTCCCGCGGCGAGAGCGAAAGCACCACCGCGGTGCTTTTCATCTTGCAGGCCGGCGTCTGGCGTGCCAGCACCTCCCGGTGCGCCTGCTGCACCAGATCGCTCAGCAAGGCGGGAGTGGCGTCCCCGCGCCAGCCGGACAGGATGGCGTCCGCCGCCGTGCGGGAGGCGATCTGCCCGCCGCCGTGGCCGCCCAGACCGTCCGCCAGCACCGCGCAGAGCCTGCCGTCCGCCTGTTCCTGCACGGCCACCGTGTCCTCATTGTAGGGGCGGCCCCCGGTGTCGGTGTAGCTTGCGTAAAGCATCCAGCGAAACCTCCTTTACTGCGCCGTCGGGTCTTCGGTCTGCGGCAGGGGCGCGCCGGCCGCGGCGGGGGCAGGCTGGGCCGCAGGCTGCGGCGCCTGCCCGGCCTCACAGCCCAAAATCACCGCTGTGTAATTGTCCTGATTGGTGTACCCTTTGGCCGCGATCCTCTGCCGCAGCGCCCCGGCCGCCTGCTCCGGCTCGCCGGCCAGCGCCGCCGTCAGCTCTTCCTCGCTCAGCGCGTTATACACGCCGTCGCTCATCAGGATCAGCTTGTCGCCCGGCAGCAGCCGGATGGGCCCGGCCGGCCAATCCAACTGGGTCAGCGCGCCCATCCCCAAAAAGCTGATGAGCCCCGCGCCCTTGGGGTCCTCGCAGGCCTCCTGCAGGGTAAGCTCGCCGTTGACCGCGCGGAGCGCGAGCTGGTTTTTATAGATATGCTCCCGGTTGAGCTGCACCAGCGCGCCCTGCCGCAGCAGGCTGATGCGGCTGTCCCCAACGGACAGGAACGAAAACGCCCCGTCCTTTACAAGCCCCACCGCCAAGGTGGAGCCGCTTTTGCGCTTGCCCTCCGCGCCCAGCAGCCGGTCCACCGCGCGCACCGCCTGCTGCGCCAGCAGCAGAAGCTGCTGCTCCGGGGGGTATTTCCCCTGACAGCTCATAAAGCCGTCCAAAATCGTCTCCACGGCCTGCGCGCTCACCTTGCCGCCGTCGGCCAGGCCGCCCATGCCGTCGGCCACAACCGCCAGCAGGCCATGGGTGGGCAGCAGCGCTTCGTCCGATACGCCGAAGCTGTCCTGCTGCTCGGCGCGCGCGCCCTGCTCGTGCAGCTTACCGATTTTTACGGTCCCTACCGTCGTTTCCTTTTCCGGCACCGTCACGGCCTCCTCTTCCTGCGGCGGGCGCGGCGTCCGTTTCTGACGCACAAGCAGCGCCAGCAGCACCGCCGCCGCCACGGCCAGCGCCGCGATAAGCAGCCCTGCCGCCACCAGCAGCGCCGGGTCCAGCGCCACATAGCGCTCAAGCTCCGCGCCCTCCTGCTCCAGCAGCGCGTTCAGATCGGACACGAACAGCTTAGCCATTGCCACGCTCCTTGTCTCCCCAGCTGAACTGCTCGCCGCACAGCCCGACGAACATGAGCTGGGTGGTGCCGATGGTGATGCGGTCGTAGTTGTGCAGCTCCATGCTCCCGCCGATCACCGGCAGGTCGTTCACCAGCAGCACGTTCTTGCCCAACTCGTGGGCGATGTAAAAGCGCCTGGTCTGGGGCACATAGGTCACGTTGGCGTCCTTTTCCGCCGAGATGGTGTTGTCGCCGTGGATGCAGATATCGCCCACCTCGCGGCCGATGTAGTTGTAGCCGGTATGGATGCGGTAGTCGGTGCCGCGGCAGGGACCCTCCACGGCTACCAGCCAGCCCACCACCGGTACCGGCGCGCCCGCAGGCGTGGAAAGATCCACAAACTGGGTCTTGCTCATCCTCTCGGCGGCGCGGTTTGCCACCAGCGGGTCCTCGGTGGGCGCAAAATTGCCATACTGGGCCGGGCCGGGGGCCGGCGCCGGGTTCGCGGTCGCCGGGTTCGCGGGGGCCGGGTTCGCGGGGGCCGGGCTATCCGCAAAGGGGTCAATGGTGGGCGTGAAGCCGCCGGAGCTGCAATAGGGGCAGCTGCCGTATTTGTTCGCGTCGTAATAATGCAGCTTGCGTTCGCACATGATGATCCTCTGTCTGATTTCTGCCATAGTAGTTTCCTCCCATTTATGTTTTATATAATGTTAG
>CAZYAX010000258.1:0-3013 GCA_964646195.1 uncultured Faecalibacterium sp.
TTAGTTTAAAAATTTTCCGTCACTTGCCCGGCTTAAAGCTGTCGCGCAGTGTGACGATCCGGTTATAGACGCCCGGATGCTTGGAATCCGGCGTGAAAAAGCCCGTGCGCACAAACTGGAACCGCTCGCCCGGCTTTGCTCCGGCCAGGCTTTCCTCCAGCTTACAGCCCGTGCGCACCTGCACGCTGTCCGGGTTGAGGTAGTCCTTGTAATCGCTGCCCTCCGGAATGGCGTTCATGTTGGCCTCTGTGAACAGCTTGTTGTACAGCCGCACCTCGGCATCCACACAGTGCGCGGCACTCACCCAGTGGATGGTACCCTTCACCTTGCGGCCGTCGGCGGGGTTGCCGTTGCCGGTCTCCAAATCGGCGGTACAGTGGATGGCCGCAATGCTGCCGTCCTCATTTTTATCAATGCCCACGCACCTGACGATATATGCACCCATCAGGCGCACTTCGCCGCCCGGCGTCAGGCGTTTGAACTTCGGCGGCGGCACCTCGGCAAAGTCCTCCCGGTCGATCCACACCTCGCGGGTAAAGGCCACCTTACGGGTGGAGGGATCGTTGGCGTCCCGGTTGGGGTTATTGGCGATGTCGAAATATTCGGTCTGGCCGGCGGGGTAGTTGTCCACGATCAGCTTCACGGGATCCAGCACGGCGATGCGGCGCTGGGCGGTCAGGTCCAGCTCGCTGCGGATACAGGCCTCCAGCTGGCGCATGTCGATCAGGTTGTCCGCCTTGGAAATGCCTGCCTCCCGCACAAAGGTGAAGATGGAGGACGGCGTGTAGCCACGGCGGCGCAGGCCGCACAGGGTGGGCATACGGGGGTCGTCCCATCCGTCCACGATGTTCATCTCCACCAACTCGCGCAGATAGCGCTTGCTCATCACGGTGTTCGTCATATTCAGCCGCGCAAACTCGCGCTGCTTGGGGAACTCCGCACCAAACAGATTGGTGATCACCCAGTCGTACAGAGGGCGGTGGTTTTCAAACTCCAGGCTGCACATACTGTGGGTAATGCCCTCGATGGCGTCCTGAATCGGATGAGCAAAATCGTACATCGGGTAGATGCACCAGGCGTCGCCCTGCCGGTGGTGGGAGACATGCTTGATGCGGTAGATGGCCGGGTCGCGCAGGTTCATGTTGGGGCTGGCCAGGTCGATCTTGGCGCGCAGGGTTTTTTCGCCGTCGGCAAATTCGCCCGCCCGCATCCGGCGGAACAGGTCGAGGTTTTCCTCGGGGGTGCGGTCGCGCCACGGTGACGGGCGTGAGGGCTTGCCTGCGTCTGCACCGCGGTACTCGCGCATCTCGTCGCGGGTCAGATCGTCCACATAGGCCTTGCCCTCGCGGATGAGCTTTTCGGCATACTCGTAGCACTGGGCAAAGTAGTCGCTGCCGTAAAAAATGCCGCCGTTGGGCTCCGCGCCCAGCCAGTGCAGATCCTCCAGGATGCTATTCACATATTCCACGTCCTCGCGGGCGGGGTTGGTATCGTCGAACCTCAAATTGAATTTGCCGCCGTAGGCGTTGGCGATGGACCAGTTGATATAGATGGCCTTGGCGCTGCCAATGTGCAGATAGCCATTCGGCTCCGGCGGGAAGCGGGTATGGATCGTGCCGACCTTGCCCTCGGCGAGGTCGGCGTCAATCACATCGGTCAAAAAATTTTTGTCTGCCATAATGACTTTCTCCCCTCATCAGGGCACAGTCCGCCCTGCGGCTCCAGAATAATATACTTTATCATACACCATTTTTCGCTTTGCTTCAAGGTCAAATGCAAACTTCGGCATGGCCTGCGCATGAAAAAAACGCCTTGCAGTGGAGCGCGGAACCATAACGGGAAGCCGCGGCGGCGCGTGGGCGCTCCTGTACAAAACACGCAGACTTCGGCGCCGCCGGCGGGCAAAAGCCAGCCCGTGCAGCCCGTACAACAGCCCCTCCCCACTTTCCGAAAGGGAAGTTTCGGCAGATTTGGTCTTTTGTCTTGACAGTGCTGCCCGGATGCAGTATATTTTTGTACGGTGTGAATCCAATTTTCGTTGGAATAATAAGGGAGTGTATCAGTTTATGGATTTAAAAAGCAAAGAAATCACCGCAAAACTGGCGCATGAGTTTAAGGGCCCAAACCTGAAAAAAAATGTGTCGTTCTTTTTGCAGCTCAACTTGGGCCTGTTTCTCACCGCGCTGGGCATCTCGCTGTTCAAAACGCCCAACCATTTTGCCTTTGGCGGCACCTCCGGCCTGTCCATCCTGCTGGCGTCGCTGTTCCCCAAGCTCAACGTGGGCGGCTTTATGTGGATCATCAACGCAGTGCTGGTGGTGCTGGGCTTTATCTTTTTGGGCATCAGCCGCATGGGGTGGACTATCTACTCCTCCTTTGCGCTCTCTTTTTTCGTTTCGCTCTGTGAAGAGGTGTGGCCCCTGTCTCAGCCCATGACCAACGACACCCTGTTGGAGCTGGTGTTCGCCGTGGTGCTCCCGGCCATCGGCAGCGCCATCGTGTTCGACATCGGCGCTTCCACCGGCGGCACCGACATCGTCGCGATGATTCTCTCCGAGTACACCTCCATGGAGATCGGCAAGGCCCTGATGTTCAGCGACCTGCTCATCGTGGCCGGCGCAGCGGTGCGCTTCGGCGCGGCCACCGGCCTGTACTGCATCCTGGGCCTGTTCGGCAAGTCGCTGGTGGTGGACGGCGTGATCGAAAACATCAATCTGCGCAAGGTCTGCACCGTGGTCACCACCAAACCGGAGGCGGTGCAGAAGTACATCCTCTACGAGCTCAAGCGCTCCGCCACCGTGGAGCAGGCATACGGCGCCTACACCCACCGGGAGCTTTTCTCTATTATGACCGTACTCACCCGCCGGCAGGCCGTGCAGCTGCGCAACTTCCTGCGCAAAAACGACCCCAAGGCCTTTATCACCATCGTCAACTCCAGCGAGATCATCGGCAAGGGGTTCCGGTCCGCCTGACGGGCTTTCCGGGCCGCTTACCGGTATAGAAGCGAACAAAA
>CAZYAX010000259.1:0-3013 GCA_964646195.1 uncultured Faecalibacterium sp.
TTAAATATATGCTTATCGGGATAACACAGCCAACCGCTAAACATAAACCATTTTATCTTGAAATATTTTCGGCTTTCTTGAAAGAAAGCTGCAAAGGCGGCTCCTTTTACTCGCCCCTGCCTTCCCCCTGCTGCTCGCTCATGTAAAGCGTCATCAGGTGGCTGGCGCTGGCCTCCAGGCGGGCCTTGGCATCGCGCAGGGCGGCCTCCTCGTCGTCGTTCATCTTTTCGGGCTTGTCCTTGCGCAGGCACTTGCGCAGGTTGGCCAGGTCCGCCTTGACGGTGTTTTTCTCGTCCTTGTCCAGCTCCTTTTTGCACTTGGAGAGCGCCTCGTCCACCTTGTAGGCCAGCATTTCGGCTTGGTTGTGCAGATCCAGACGCTCCTTGCGGCGGGTGTCCTCGGCCTCATAGGCCGCCGCGTCCGCCATGGCGCGCTGGATCTCGTTTTCCGAGAGGTTCGTGCTGCCCGTGATCGTGATGTTCTGCTCCCGGCCGGTGCCCAGATCCTTGGCCGACACCTTGACCACGCCGTTCACGTCGATGTCAAAGGTCACCTCAATCTGCGGCTTGGACGAAAAGCCGCTGCGGATGCCGCCCAGCTTAAATTTGCCCAGGCTCTTGTTGTCCCGCGCAAAATGCCGCTCGCCCTGCAATACGTTGATCTCCACCGAGGTCTGCATGGGCCGCGCGGTGGTAAAAATCTGGCTCTTGCGGGTGGGGATCATGCTGTTGCGGGTGATCAGCGGGGTGGCCACGCCGCCCAGCGTCTCGATGGAGAGGGTGAGCGGGGTCACGTCCATCAGCACGAGGCCCTGCGCCGCCACGCCGGTAGCCCCGGCCAAGCGTCCGCCGCCCTGCAGCAGGCCACCCTGCACCGCCGCGCCCATGGCGACGCACTCGTCCGGGTTGAGCGTGTGGCTGGGCTCGCGGCCCAGCAGCTCCTTCACCTGCCGTTCCACGGCGGGCATACGGGTGCTGCCGCCCACCAGCAAAATGCGGCCCAGCTCGCGGGCCGTGATGCCTGCATCCCGCAGCGCGGTGTTCACCGGGTCGATGGTGCGGGCGATCAGGTCGCTGGTCATCATCTCAAACTGCGCGCGGGTCAGAGTCACATCCAGATGATGCGGCCCGTCCCGCCCCACGGCGATAAAGGGCAGGTTGATCTGCGCCGATGGCGCGGAGGAAAGCTCCTTTTTGGCCTTCTCGGCCTCCTCCTTAAGGCGGCCCATGGCCGCGGGGTCGCGGGTCAGGTCGATGCGGTCGGTGCGGCGGAACTCCTGCACCAGATGATCTACGATGCGCTGGTCGAAATCGTCGCCGCCCAGACGGGTGTCGCCGCCGGTGGCCAGCACGGTGAACGTGCCGTCCTCGATTTCGATGATGGACACGTCAAAGGTGCCGCCGCCCAGGTCGTAGACGAGAATTTTCTGCGGCGCTTCGTTGTCCAGACCGTAGGCCACGGCCGCCGCCGTGGGCTCGTTGATGATGCGCAGCACATTCAGCCCGGCGATGCGGCCGGCGTCCTGCGTGGCCTTGCGTTGGCTGTCGTCAAAGTAAGCGGGCACTGTGATCACTGCCTCGGTGACGCTCTCGCCCAGATAGCTCTCGGCGTCGCGCCGCAGTTTGGTGAGGATCATGGCGCTGATCTCCTGCGGTGCCAGGTCGCGGCCGTCGATGTGCACGCGGTAGTCGCTGCCCATATGCCGTTTGATGCTGGATACCGTGCGCACCGAGTTGGTGGCCAGCTGGCGCTTGGCCGCGCCGCCCACCAGGCGCTCACCGTCCTTGGTAAAGGCCACCACGCTGGGGGTGGTGCGCTCGCCCTCTGCGTTGGGGATCACCACCGGCTTGCCGCCCTCTACAACCGCCACACAGGAATTTGTGGTACCCAGATCAATGCCGATTACTTTGCTCATGGCTGTTTCACACTCCGTTTGTTATGCCCCGCAGGCGCGGAGGCCTGCTCTTTCTGTTCCTTTTATAATAACGTCCTTGTATAACGAAATTTTAGTCTTTTTGTGAACGTTCTGTGGAATGCGCGTCCCAGTGCCGTGCCGGGCCTGCCGGCCGGACAGCCAGCTCTTTGCACAGGGCCTCGGCGTGCTCCAGTTCCGGGCGGGCGGTCTCGTCGCCCTCGGCCAGGCGCAGGCGCAGGCCATGCCGGGCCTCCACGGCCAGGCGCAGCGCCTCTTCGCAGTCGGTATAGCGCACCTCATACTGCGCCAGACGCAGGCACAGCTCCGGCCAGTAGGTGATATCCGGCTGCGCGCACGCGGCCGCATACGCGCGGCGGTAGGCCATCAGGGCGCAGCCGGGGTCCGGCGCATTGCCGCTCTGCCCGGCGGCAAACGCATCGCCCTGCCGCATAAGATCCCAGATCCGGTTTTCCAGCTGTTGGGCCTGGGGCTCCATTTCCTGCTGCATCGCGGGCTGCGCATGCAACAGGCCGTTGAGCAGCGAGCGCTCCAGCGAGGCCGAGCGCCCCCACGGGTCGATCACCACGCCGGTAAGCGCCTTGTCGGCCAGCACCTGCTCCATCACATCCTGTAGCTTTTTTTGTACCATCGGGCGGGTGGCGGTGCTGCGGCCCTGCAGGGCATTTTTGCCGCTGGTGAACACCGGCACCCACATCTTGCGGTTTCTCTCGCTGCACAGTGTCCAGAACCGGAGGCTGCCCGCCTTTTCTTCCGGGATGGGGTTGGCCGCCCACGGGGCTACGCCCACCTGCATCCCCTGCACGGCGTCCAGCGGCACCAGCACCTCGGTCTCCATCTCCAGCGCATAATTCAGCGCGCTCATCAGCGCCCAAAAGGTCTCCTCCGTCTGCCCGGCATACAGCCGCTCGATGGCCTGCGCCACCGCCGGGCAGCCGGTGGTATTGGGGCCGTATTCCAGCCCGCGCGCGCCGGTCGGCTTCGACTGCACGCGCCGCACCGCTCTGCGGCGCAGAGGTTCCTTTTCCATCGTGTTCCCTCCCTCCGGGAAGTTTTGATCGTTGGGTTTTACGGTATTAG
>CAZYAX010000260.1:0-3009 GCA_964646195.1 uncultured Faecalibacterium sp.
CGGCAAGATGCGTGCCAAGCCCGAAGGGCGTGATTTGTTCAGAGGTTCCTTAAGCGAAAAATCGTAGGGGCTTGCGCCAGGCAGCCGGCAAGGGCAAAATAAAACGCGCCGCGCTCTGGGTTGGCGCGGTGCACTGGCTATGCAGGCGTTCTGCGTTTCTTTTCTAAAGCCCTTACGGTAAATCCTTTGTTTTTCCGCTGCTTTGCTGCATAGTCCGGCACATCCTGCAGGCTATGAGGCAGCACCCAAAGAACACCAGCAGAGCGCAGTCCGGCGGAACCCGCCGCATGATGATAACACGGGCGCATAGGGTGCTGAACACTGCTGCCGCCCCCTGCGGCAGCAGCAGCCGGAACAAAAGCAGCGACAGTGGTAGATGAAGCACCCTCGCCTTTAAAAGCGGCGCAAAGGAGATCTCTCTGGGGCAGATGGTGCGCACCTGCATCAGCACCGAAGCCCCCTGCAGGCTGAGCGCAGCGCAGCACAAAACGCTTGCCCAACGCCCTGTCTGCGCGGCAAGGCTGCACCCTGAGCATACCTCTAAAAGAATCGCGGGCAGCACGCAGACGTCCGGAGGCAGCAGCGCTCCCAGTCCGCCGGAAAGCAGCCGGAAATACAGAATGAATCCGCACAGCCGCAGGTAGGTCATGGCCGAGTCTGCGATCACACGGTACAGCTGCGGCGGCTGTACCGGGTCGGGGCGCTTGCCGGCTTCCTCCCCGGCTGTATTTGCGCTAACGTCGCCGGTTTTCTTCCTGGCTATTTTCGCGCCGGTGCCGCCGTCTCTTCCCAATGGCTTTTCCGCGGGGGCACTCCCCTTTTTCCGTTTCAGGGCAGCCCAGCGCAGCAGCCCGGCGGTGAGGTATCCGGCCAGAACCTGCGCAGCAAACAGCCGTACCCCCAGCGCAAAGCTGCCCAGCATCCCCGCTCCCACCGAAAGAACGACGAACGACGGGCCGGAACAGATGCAGGCGGGCAGCAGCGATGCGGCCTCCTCCCGGTCGATCAGCCCGGCGCGGAAGGCTTCCGCTGTCGCATTGGCCGCCGGGGCAAAGCCGCCCAGAAGGCCGATCAGCAAAATGCCGCCGCTGCACTGCGCCCGGAAGCCCATCAGCCAGGCTGCGGGCTGCATAAGGACGCCCAGCGCCCCGGCAGCGCCGCACTGCACCAACAAAGCGGATACGATCAGAAACGGAAACAGCGCCAGCAGCAGAGAGCCTCCGCACAGCCGAAGCGCATCCGCGAGGGCCGCGGAGCAGGCCTGCGGCGCGGCGAAAGGCAGAAAAGCGGTGAGCAATGCAAGGAAAACGAGCATAATCCGGCGAACCATGCGTTCTTGATACATAAGCAGGACCTCCATTTCAATATATATGTACCAATTTGCAAATTCTTTCGCAGCCGTATGGGAGGGACCTCCATTGCCGAAACACAAGCGCCAGAAAAAGCGAATTACGCCGGGGCAGTGGTTGTACATGCTGTTCCGCCAGCCCCCTGCCGCGCTTTACCGCCAGCCGTCGGTTTATCTATGCGGAAACGAAATGGAAATCGAGTACTTCCGGCGCATTGTCAACTACGACGAAAACAAGCTGTGCGTAGAGCTTTACCGGGGGTTCTTCACCGTCTATGGCGACCGGCTCAAGATCAGCATCCTGGCAGCCCATCGGCTCACTTTGCGGGGGCGTTTTCTGCGCACCGATTTTTCCGATCCATAGACGCAAGCAGAAAAAGGGATAATTGTATTGTAACAGGAGGGATTTGACGTGGAGCCGGTACAGCTTTGGGCCGCCGTATCCTTTCGGGCGCAAAACGGGCGGACGGAAGAACTGCTCGGCCAGGCCGCGCAGGCCGGCCTGCATCTATACAACATTCTTCCCTGCCCCGGCGGCTTTGAGGCCAGCTGCCCGGCCAGGCAGTATAAGAGCGTGGCGGCCTTTGCCCGGCGCTGCCATGTGAGGCTGCAAATCATGGGCCGGCAGGGGTTCTATTTCCGGCTCCGGCCGTTGCTGCACCGGATGGGGCTTTGGGCAGGGTTGGCCTGCTTTATCCCGCTGCTGCTCTGGGCTCAGGGGCTTGTCTGGTTCATCGACTGCGGCAGCCTCACAGCCGGTCAGCAGGCGCGCATCCTGGCTGTGCTGCGGGAAAACAGCGGGATACAGCCCGGCTGCCGCACCAGCGAGGCGCTGCTCACCGCCGGGGAATATGCTCTCTTGGAGAGCGGGGAATTCTCCTGGGCAAGCCTGAATTTTTCCTGCGGAAGGCTGACGGTGGAGGCCGCCGCGGCGAATCCTGTGCCGGACATTGCCTCCCCCAAGCTGCAAGGCCTGCACGCCAAGGAAGACGGGATCGTCTATGAGGTCAACCTGCGCAGCGGCACCGCTCTGGTCGCGCCCGGGCAGGAGGTCGCCGCCGGACAGGAACTGATCGGCACAGCCCGCTCCGAGCGGGACGGCACCCTGATCTTTGAGCCTGCGGCCGGGACGGTGCGCGCCCGCTTTGTCTGGCAGGCTAGCTGCGAGCAGACCTTGGACGGCCAAGCGCTGCTCTTGACCGGGCAGCGCCTTTGCCGGCGGACGATTTCCTTTCTGGGCTTTTCCTGGGGCCTCCCCAGCCCGGACCGGCTGCTGCGGGGCGGCAGCCAGGAGGCCGCTGCAAACGGCCTGGCCCAGACCCAGACCCGCCATGTGCAGCCGGAGCTGTTCGGCCAGCCCCTGCCCCTTTCGCTGGAGGAGGTCACCTCCTACCCGCAGGCGCAGCAAACCGTCCGTTACACCGGGGAGCAGGCCTTGGCCCTTGCGCGCCTGCAATGCCTGCGCGCGCTGTACGAAGCTTACCCGGACGCTGAATTTGTGGCGCGGCGGGAAAAGGCCGAGCCCACCGGCGACACCCTTGCCTATACCGTGGAGTACACCATCATAGCCAACATCTGCGGTTGACAAAGACAGCAAAAAACACGGTGCATAGGCTGCAGCCTCCCGGGCTGCTCTACGCACCGTGTTCCTTTTTTGTTAG